>JAFUWX010000002.1 GCA_017471025.1 Bacteroidales bacterium | reverse complement strand
CGTAGAGGTGGTGGAATATGCCCCCAGAAAGGCCAAGGAGGCCATTACGGGCAATGGCGCCGCCTCCAAGGAACAGGTCAGTATGATGATCCAGAAGACCTTGGGCGTGCACCTGGACGATAAGTTCCTCGATGCCACCGATGCCCTGGCCATCGCGCTGTGCCACCATTATCAAGAGACGAGCCCGCTAGTCGCCAAGGGCAAGTCCTCCGGTTGGGAATCTTTCGTCAAAGAGCACCCGGACCGGGTGAAATAGACCGAAATAGGAGGAAGGTGGGTGGCTAAAAAGTCGCTTCAGCGACCGGCCGGAGGCCGAAATACCCCCTAATAGGGGGTTCAGACGATAGTCTGAGGGGGTTAGGAGACCCGAAGGGGCCGGCCAAAATTTCTTTTTGGTCGGCCCCGGTCCCCTGGGAAGCTGACAAAAAAACCGGCAGCTTCTTAAACCTTCCGCCTTCTGTTGCATCTAATTTATGGATATCGCAGAAGTGCGGTTTTTTATGTCCGGGAGCGTAGCCGCTTCGGGAAAACGGCGGGAAAGCCCGCAGAAACATACAGATCTAAACCTTTATGGGTACGACAATGAGAAGAATTTTGGCAGCGTTTGCGTGTATGCTGCTGTTTGCCGGGGCCGCCATGGCCCAGCGTTCCATTACGGTGGTCCTCCAGGACGCCCAGTCGGGCGAGCCTGTCGCTTTCGCCACCGTCTCCCTGACGAAAAAAGGCGCGGCCAAGGCGGCCAAATACGTCCTCAGCGACGACAAGGGCAAGGCCGTGATCGAAAAGGTCCAGGCCGCAACCTACGAAATCAAGGCCGAACTCCTGGGCTACAAACCCTATAGCGCCGAAGTCGAAGTCAAGGAATCCGTGGACCTGGGCATCGTCAAGATGGAGCCGGACCGCGAAGTGCTGGATGCCGCCAGCGTCACGGCGGCGGGCAACCCCATCGTCGTCAAGAAAGACACCATCGAATACAACGCCTCTTCCTTCAAGACCACCGACAACGATATGCTGGAGGACCTGCTCAAGAAACTTCCCGGCGTGGAGGTCAATGAAGACGGCAGCGTGACGGCCAACGGCCAGACCATCAGTAAGATCACGATTGACGGCAAGACCTTCTTCCTGGACGACCCCCAGCTGGCGACCAAGAACATCCCCGCCAAGGTCATCGAGAAGGTGAAAGTCCTTGAAAAGAAATCCGAGCAGGCGGAATTCACCGGCATCAGCGACGGCAATGAAGAGACGATCATTGACCTGAGCATCCGCCCGGGCATGATGAACGGCCTGTTCGGCAATGTGATGGCCGGCGGCGGCCACGACCTCCCGTCCAAGGCCGCTGCGGCGGCCTACGGCAACGGCGACTGGCGTTTCCAGGGGGCCGGATTCCTCGGGCGATTCTCCGACAAAAACCAGATCAGCGTCATCCTGAACGGCAACAATACCAACAACCGGGGCTTCAACGACCTGGCCGGTTCCATGATGCAGGGCATGCGTGGCGGCGGCATGGGCCGTGGCCAGGGCGGCCGGGGAAGCGGCAATGGCATCACCACGTCCTGGATGGCCGGTCTCAACGGCCAGAGCTATTTCTTCGACGACAAGATGGACCTCCAGGGCAACTACCTGTACAACGGCTCCAGCAAATATGTCGAGGAGCAGAGCAGCAAGACGACCTATATGGACGACGGCAGCCAGCTCCTGTACCGCAACGGCGTCGAAGACAGGGGGCAGAACCTGACCCGCACCTGGGGCCACCGGATCGGCGCACGCGTCGAGCATAAGTTCTCCGAGAATACGTCCATCCTCTTCCAGCCGCAGTTCAACATCGGCGGGGGCGACTTCATCGAGGCCCAGGATTTCGAGACGCGGCGCATCGCCGGGGACACGGATACGAAGGTGAGCGACGGTTTCACCCGCAACCTGGGCGCCAGCCAGAACTGGCAGACTAACGGTTTCTTCCTGCTGCGGCAGCGTCTGGGTGCGCCCGGCCGGACCCTATCCTTCAACTTCCGCTACAATTTCCAGAATACGGACCTCAACGGATACAACCAGTCCGAGACGAATTCCTATTCCGAATCGACCACGGAGTCGGTCAACCAGCGCTATGACCAGAACCAGCGCGGAACCAGCCTCTCCGGCCGGCTGACCTATACCGAACCCCTCGGCAAGGGCTTCTTCGTGGAGGCCAACTATGAGCTCTCCTGGAACCGGAACGAGTCCTGGAAGAATACCTACGACGCCCTGGCCGGAGCTCCGCTCGTATTCAGCGACCCGGCCCTGGCCGGTTCCGCCTGGGACATGGACTTCGCCCGCATGCTGTACCAGCCTGCGGATCCGGAAAGCCGCAACGACCTGTATTCCAATACGATATTGAACCGTTCCCTGACCCATCGGGCCGGCGCCAACTTCGTCTATCAGAACGAGAGCCTGCGGGCCCAGGCCGGTGCCTCCTTCATCCCGACCACGACCCACAACGAGACCTCGGGCTATGACCCCTACGACCGTACGGTCTATAACTGGGCCCCCCAGGCGATGCTGTGGTATGACTTCGGGGACAATTCCAACGTGCGTTTCTTCTACTGGGGCCGGAGCCAGCAGCCTTCCACCTCGCAGTTGATGCCGGTGCTGGACAATTCCAACCCGCTGAGCGTCTCCCTCGGTAACCCTTACCTGGACCCGTATTTCAACCATGGCCTGCGCGGCGAGTTCCGCCTCACCGACAAGAAGACCTTCCTGTCGCTGAACGCCGGGCTGGACGGCAACATCAACCAGTCGCCCATCGTCAATGCCTCCTGGTATGACATGAGCGACGGTGCGCAGTATTCCATGCCGGTCAACGGCCATACCTCCGGCAATGTCAACGCCCGCATTTTCCTCAATACGCCGATCGCCAAGTCCAATTTCTCCATCTTCTCGATGACCCGGGCCGGCTATTCGTCCGCGTCCTCGTATATCGGCACCGCCGGGCTGGACATGAGCGCCTATACCCTCGCGGACGGCACCTTCGACTATGACACCTTCCGCAAGGAAGTCCCGGATATCAACGCGGACACCCGCTTCACGCAGAACCGGATCCAGACGCTCACCGCCGCCCAGCGGCTGCGCCTGACCTACCGGAACGACTTCGTGGAGCTGACCGCCGGCGGACGGACCCGGATGTCCAAGTCCTGGTACACCATCGCCTCGGCCGCGACCAACACCACCTGGAACAACCAGATCGACGCCTCGATGAACTGGACCATCCCCGGCGGGGTCGGCCTGGTGTCCGACGTGCGCTACAACTGGTACCGCGGTTATACGACAGCCCAGCCTTCCGAGGTGATTATCAATGCGGAAGTCAGCAAGTTGCTGTTCAACAAGATGATGACGGTGACCCTGAAGGTCTATGACCTGCTGAACCAGGCCAAGAACCTGACCGTGACCGATGCGTCCAACTACCACCAGGAGACCTACAACAATACCCTGGGCCGCTATATCATCCTCTCGCTGACCTGGCGTTTCGGCGATTTCGGCAAGATGAGTAGCGCCCGCGGTCCGATGGGCGGCGGTCCCCGTGGCGGCGGTCGCCGGCCGATGTAGTATCCCTGAGAGACACGAAGTGGGTGGCTAAAAAGTCGCTTCAGCGACCGGCCGGAGGCCGAAATACCCCCTAATAGGGGGTTCAGACGATAGTCTGAGGGGGTTAGGAGACCCGAAGGGTCCGGCCAAAATTTCTTTTTGGTCGGACCTTTTCTTATGCGATCACGAGCCCGTCATAGGCGGGCAGGACGGTGCTTCCCAGCCCCAGCTGGGCGCAGCGCGTGGCGAGCTCGTCGCAGAACTGCGCATAGACCGGGAAGGTATGGCTCAGGTGGGTCAGCCAGGTATGGCGCGCCCCGATGCGGCCGGCCAGCGCCAGGGCCTCGTCCAGGGAGAAATGGGAATGGTGGGGATGGTAGCTGACGGTGTTCAGCGTGACATGGTCCAGCCCTTTCAACTTGTCGAGCTGGTCGTCTTCCAGGCGGCTCATGTCCGTGATATAGGCGATGTTCCCGAAGCGGAAGCCCAGCACCGGCATCGTGCCGTGCCAGCCCCGTATCGGAATGATTTCCACGGACTTGCTCTCCGGGACGGGGCCTTCCACCGGGACGTAGCGGTAACCGACGTCATGGACCCATTCCAGGACGTACCCTTCGTTGCTGCGCACCGTAAAAGGCTTCTCGTCGATCAGGTGGACGTTCCATTCCGGCGCGCCGGGGTATTTCACGCGCTCGAAGGCATAGGCATATTCCCGGCGGAGGGTATCCAGCACGGGCGCCTCGCAGTAGATCTCCACGGCTTTGCGGTCGATGTAGTTGAGGGAACGGACATCGTCCAGGCCGCCGGTGTGGTCTTTGTGGTTGTGCGTCAGCAGGATGGCGTCGAGGTGCCCGACGCCGGCGCGCAGCATCTGGCTACGGAAATCCGGCCCGGCATCCACCAGGATCGTCATGCCGCCGTAGCGGACCAGCGCGGAGCTCCGGAAGCGTTTGTCCCGCTCGTCGCGGGAGCGGCACACCGCGCAGGTACAGCCGATGATGGGCACGCCCTGTGACGTGCCGGTGCCGAGGAATGTCAATTGTGCTTTCATAGAATCAATCCCATTTGTCGTCCTGCTCCCGCCGCCGCGCTTCCAGGTCCTGGCCATAGACCGGCGCCTCGGATGCGGATTTGGTCCGGCCCCGGCAGATGTCGCAGGTGCCGCAGTCGGCCGATTCTTCCTGGCCGAAATAGGCCAGCAGGTAGCGCGCCCGGCAGCGGTCCGTCTCGCTGACATATTCCATCATGGCGTCGCAGCGACCCTGGGCGCTGGCTTTGAGCATGTCGTAATGCTGCGGGGACAGGCGTACGTTGCCCGGCATCAAGCGCTCGTGGTGGAGGAACACCACGTCGGAATGGACCTGCGGGATATAGTTGATGACATGTTCGAGCGAGAGCCGGTACAGCAGCTCCCGGTACTGGGGAATGGTGACGCCCAGCCGGGCCGAGAAAAAGGCCTCATCGACCGGCACCGGATAGGAGAACAGGCCCTCCAGATGGCGCATCAGGTCTTCCAACAGGGCGGTCATCCGCCGGTCGGGCAGGTCGATGTCGTAGAGCTCCGTCCGGTCCACCCGGATTTTTACGCGCGTATCCACATCGATGTCTTCGGAAAAGGTCCAGTGCCCCTCCCGCTCGATGTACTTCATGGCGTAATAGGTGGAGGAACGGTCCAGCGAGAAGGCTTTGCAGAAGTCTTCCAGCTTGAATTTCAATTGTTTGCCAAGTCCCTGCCCGTAGGGGATCTGGAAAAAGGCGTGCAGTTTCTGATAGACGTCCTCGATGGCCTCCAGCGAGGGGAAGGACAGCTGCTGGATCTGTTTCAGGCGGGCGGAATCCGTCCCGTTCCACAGCAGCAGGGCATAGGAACGAAGGCCGTCGCGGCCCGCACGTCCGGCTTCCTGGAAATAGGCCTCCGGCGATTCCGGCAGGTCCATGTGGACGACGAAGCGCACGTCGGGCTTGTCGATGCCCATGCCGAAGGCGTTCGTGCAGACCATCACGCGGATGCTTCCCCGTTTCCATTCCTCCTGGCGCTGGGTGCGCGTCTGGTGCCCCAGGCCGGCGTGGTAGAAGGAGACCGATACGCCCTGGGAACGCAGGAAATCGGCGATTTCCTCGGTCTTGCGGCGGTTGCGGACATAGACGATGCCCGAGCCCGGGACCCCGTCGCAGACGGCTTTCAGCTGCCCCAGTTTGTCCTGGCAATGGCGCACGATATAGGAGAGGTTCGGCCGTTCAAAGCCGCTGCGCAGCACCAGCCGCTCGCGGAAGGCCAGGCGGTCCATGATGTCTTCGGCGACCTTCGGCGTAGCCGTCGCGGTGAGGGCGATGACCGGCGCATCGACCGTCTTGCGGAGCTCCCCGATACGCAGGTAGTCAGGGCGGAAATCATAGCCCCACTGCGAGATACAGTGGGCCTCGTCCACGACCAGGAAACTCACCTGCAGTTTGGGCAGCCAGGCCTGGAACAGGCGGGTGGTCAGCCGCTCGGGGGAGAGGTACAGGAACTTGTAGTCGCCGTAGGCGGCATTGTTCAGGGCCAGATCGACTTCCCGCGGGGACATGCCCGCATGGACGGCAATGGCGCGGATCCCCCGGTCGGCGAGGTTCTGCACCTGGTCCTTCATCAGGGCGATCAGCGGGGTCACCACGATGGCGATGCCCTCGCAGGCGAGCGCAGGCACCTGGAAACAGATGGATTTGCCACCGCCCGTGGGCAGGATGGCCAGCACGTCACGACCGTCCAGGGCGGCTTGTACGATGTCTTCCTGCATGGGCCGGAAGGCTTCGTAACCCCAATATTCCTGCAATATGTCGAGCGCGCGCACGGTTAAAACCATTTATATTCCGAAAGTCCGGCCGATGGCAGAAAATTTGTAGGGAATATGCCCGGCCAGGCTTACAAAAGTACGAATATTTTGGCAACTTTCGATGCTTTTTGTTAACTTTGCCGGATAGAAATGTTATCACAATAAATTATAAAAAACATTATGCCCAAAATGGATTTAAGAAAGTACGGTATCACCGGCGTGAAGGAAGTCCTCTACAACCCCACGTATGAAGTCCTGTATAACGAAGAGACCAAACCCGGCCTCGAAGGCTATGACAAGGGCCAGGTGACCGAGCTCGGTGCCATCAACGTCATGACCGGTATCTACACCGGCCGTTCCCCCAAAGACAAATACATCGTCTATGACAAGACGACCAAGGAGGGAGCCCGTGGCGAAATCTGGTGGACCACCGAAGAATATCCGAACGACAACCACAAGATGAGCGAGAAGACCTGGAAGGTCGTCAAGAAGCTCGCCCAGCAGCAGCTCTGCGGCAAGCGTCTGTTCGTCGTCGATGGCTTCTGCGGCACCCACAAGGACACCCGCATGAAGGTCCGCTTCATCATGGAGGTGGCATGGCAGGCCCATTTCGTGACCAACATGTTCATCCGCCCCAAGACCCAGGCCGAATTCGACCAGGAGCCTGATTTCGTGGTCTATTGCGCTTCCAAGGCCCGCGTGGAGAACTTCCAGGAGCTGGGTCTGCGCAGCGACACCT
>JAFUWX010000018.1 GCA_017471025.1 Bacteroidales bacterium | reverse complement strand
TCCCGGTAAGGGGCGCTGCGCCGCATGGATTCCGGGAAGACGGCCTTGAGCCGGTACCAGCCGTAGTCATATTCGCCGCCCACGCCCTGCGGGGTCCAGTGGCGGGTCGTACTGACGGTGAGCCAGTCGCTTTCATCGACGCCGGGGCCTTTCCATGCGGGGTCGTCGCCTTTGTGGAGAAGCCCTTCTTCGAGGACGATGTCCTGGGCCTGCAAGGCTGCCGGAAGGAGCGCCGACAGCAAAAGGATGAAAAAGCTCTTTCTCATGCTAAATGGTTTTATGCAGTGCGAATATATAAATTTTTAAAAAATAATGTATGAAAATTAAAAATAATTATTTATATTTGGGCATAAAAAACTACATTACATGTCTGACTTTAACCGAAGGAAACCTCTTGCAATCATTGGATTGCTGTTCCTGCTCAGCTTGATCCTTCCGCCGAGCCTTTCGGCCCAGTCTCTTTCCGTTCGCGGAAAGGTGCTGGACAGAGATGGCAAGGCCCTTCCGGGAGTCGTCGTTTATATCGACGGCACAAGGTATTCCTCTACAACCGACGCCAATGGTTACTACATCCTCGAAATTCCGGACAAGAACGTAACCGTGCAATTCACCTGCCTGGGCTTCAAGCCCCAAAGCCTCGAAGTACCCCCGTCCCTGACCTTGAATGTCTATATGGACGAGGATACCCTGGAAATGGAAGAGGCCGTCGTGGTCGGCATGGGCCGTCAGCGCAGGGTGAGCGTCATCGGCGCCATTTCCTCCATCGACAAGGCGGAGATGCAGATCCCCCAGCGTAACCTCACCAACGCCCTCGCCGGCAAGGTGGCCGGAACGGTGGTCGTCCAGCGGACCGGCGAGCCCGGCGTCGATAACGCCGAGTTCTGGATCCGCGGCATCTCCTCCCTGAATTCCAGCAAGCCCCTCGTCCTGGTGGACGGCGTGGAAAGGGATATGTCCGACCTCGCCATCGAGGAAATCGAGACCATCTCCATCCTGAAGGATGCCGCCGCCACGGCCGTTTACGGTGTGCGCGCTGCCAACGGCGTCGTCATCGTTACCACCCGGCGCGGTATCGCCCAGAAGCCCGTCATCGAGGTGAAACTCGAAGGCGGCCTTTCCAACCTGACCAACATGCCGAAGCTCATCGATGGCGCCAATTACATGCGCCTGGCCAATGAGGCCGCCGGCTACGCCATGTTCTCGGACGAACAGATCGCGATGACCGAAAGCCGGCGGGACCCCTTCATGTATCCGAACGTGGACTGGTTCGACACCATCTTCACCAAATATTCCTCCAACGCCCAGGCCTCGGTCAGCGTCAGGGGTGGCGGTGAGCGCGCAAGATACTATGTCACCATCGCTTACATCAACGACAACGGCAACCTCAAGAACAATCCCGAGACGGACTACAGCTCGAACATCCACATCTCCCGGTACAATTTCCGCTCAAACGTGGATATGACCGTGACCAAATCGACCACGCTGAGCCTGGAGATCGGCGCCAACATGACGGACGCCCACCAGCCCGCGCCGATCACGAGCACGACCTCCTTCGCCGCCGTCTCGCGCGAGCTCTTCTCCGAATGCTACAACCAGGACCCGGTATCCACCCCGGTCCGGGTGCCGCTCGGCTATGACGAAGCCGGGGTCATGCAGTGGGGCTGGGGCGCCGGTCTGACGGCCGCCAACGCCAACCCCGCCGAACGCCTCTTCGCCTCGGGTTACAACAAGACCTACAAGTCCCAGATCATGAGTCAGATCCTCCTGAAACAGGACCTCTCGATGCTCACGCCCGGACTGACCTTCACGGCGTCCTTCTCCTATGACGCCAACACCACCAACGTCCAGAGCCGCCGCCGTTACGCCTCCCGCTATGCCATCAACGGCATTGGCGACGACGGCAACTACATCCTGAGCCAGACCAATGTCGGCGATGAATTCCTCGGCTACGGCTATGTCTTCGACGGCGACCGTGCCGACGAACTCAAAGCCCAGTTCAACTATGACCGGGTCTTTGCCGACAAGCACAGGGTCGATGCCATGCTGATGTACTACCAGCGCAACTACATCACCTCCACGGCCTCCTCCTCCATCTATGCCCTGCCTTACCGCAAACAGGGTATTGCCGCCCGAGCAGCCTATTCCTATGCCGACCGCTACTTCGCCGAATTCAACATGGGCTACAACGGCTCCGAGAATTTCGAGAAGGGCCATCGCTTCGGCTTCTTCCCGGCCGGCGCCCTCGGCTATGTGATTTCCAATGAGCCCTGGTGGGGCGTCAAGTTTATCAACCACCTCAAACTCAGGGGTTCCATGGGTCTGGTCGGCTCCGACGTCCTGGCCGGCAACGGCCGTTTCGCCTACCTGAGCACCTGGGGAGAAGGCCTCGGCGGCCACCGCTTCGGCCCGGCCGCGACCTGGTTCTTCGGCACCGGTGAAGCCCAGGAAGGCGTCTCCAACCTGACCTGGGAGAAAGGCCTCAAGAAAGACGTCGGCATCGAGGTAAAGATGTTCGATTCCCGCCTGTCGCTGGACTTCGACTACTTCCACGAGCGTCGCTGGGACATCCTCATCCAGCGTTCCTCCGTGCCGGCCATCGCCGGCTTGAACGCCCTGCCTTTCGCCAACATGGGTATCATGACCAACCAGGGCTTCGAGGGCACGGGCGAACTGAACCTGAAATTCGGAGAGGTCGGCACCCGTCTCTACGGCAACTTCTCCTTCGCCCGCAACACCGTCATTGAAAACGACGAAGCCCCCAAGGACCCTTGGCGTATGCGCACGGGACATCCCTACGGCCAGTGCTTCGGCCTGATCGCCCTCGGCCTGTTCAAGGACGAGGCCGAGATCGCCGCCTCGCCCGAGCAGAAATTCGGCGAAGTCCGTCCCGGTGACGTCAAATACCTGGATTACAACCAGGACGGCAAGGTGGACTTCCACGACGAGGTCGCCATCGGCTACTCGAACATCCCCGAGATCAACTACGGCTTCGGCGCCCAGTTGCTCTGGAAGGGCTTCGACCTGGGAATCTTCTTCCGCGGACAGGGTCATGTGACCTATTACCTTGGCGGCACCTTCTTCCCCTTCTCCACCGGCGTGGGCAAGAACAACCTCTTCGAGAAGGCCCTGGACCGCTGGAGCGAGGCCAATCCCAACCCGGACGCCTTCTACCCCAGGCTCTCCGCCACGGCCAGCACCAACAACATGCAGACCTCCACGCGGACCATCTATAACGGCAGCCTGCTGCGTCTGTCCGACCTCGAAGCCGGCTATACCTTCAAGGGCCGCCTGCTGAAGACCATCGGCTGCCAGAGCATCCGGCTCTATGTCGTGGGCTCCAACCTGCTGCTCTTCTCGCCCTGGAAGATGTGGGATCCCGAGACCGGCTCCCACAACGGCAGCAACTACCCGCTCGCACGGAAAATCAACCTGGGCGTGAGGATGACCTTCTAAACAGTACTGCGATGAAACGAAATATATATACCTTGATTGCAATCCTGGCCCTGTGCGGATGCAACTATCTGGACAAGCAGCCGGACGATATGAAGACGGACGACATGGTGTGGACCAACCGCAATGAAGTCCTCAAATACCTGACCAATTGCTATGCCTCCCTGCCCAAGGACAACCTCCACCAGGGCGATCCCTGGCTGGGCTGCGCCGACGAATGCGACATCCTCTGGTCGGTCTATCCGACCTACGGCATCAACCTCGGCAACTGGGAGCCTTCCTCCGACTTCTACCTCAAGTGGGGCACCTATTACAAGGCCATCCGCTCCACCTT
>JAFUWX010000017.1 GCA_017471025.1 Bacteroidales bacterium | reverse complement strand
GCTCCATCCCTCCCAAACAAGTTTGGGCCCCTCCCGTTCACGTGGCCACGGGCGGCCACGGGTTTTGAAACGAGGCAGCTTATTCTTTCTCCATTCCGACTTGCTATCGGGGGATTTCTTTTTTGCGGATAAATTGCTAACTTTGTGAGCGTATGGCTATCTTGGAAAAAATAGTCGTTCAGGATTTCCGGAACATTGCTTTGGCGGAACTGGAGTTTTCGCCGAATGTCAACTGTATTTCCGGAAACAATGGCGAAGGCAAGACCAATCTGATCGATGCGGTCTATTATCTGTCGATGACCAAGAGCGCGTTCTCTTCCTCCGACCGCTATAACTTCCGTTACGGCACCGATTCCTTTTCCCTGGCGGGAACCTATCTCATGCCCGGCGGACAGCATTCCCGCTTCGCCATCCAGGTGAGCGCGGGAGAAAAGAAACTCAAACGGGACGATAAACCTTTTCCGCGCGTCTCCGCCCATATCGGCACCCTACCGATCGTGCTGGTCTCTCCCTCGGATATTTCCCTGGTGAGCGAATCCGGCGAGGAGCGGCGCCGTTTCCTGAATGCCGTGCTGAGCCAGATGGATGCCGCATACCTGTCGGATGTGCAGCAATACAACCGCTGGCTGCTGCAGCGCAATAAAATCCTCAAAGACACCCTGCCGGACAGCGGACTCCTGGATGTGTTCGACGGAAGGATGGATACGCTGGCCACCCGGATCCATGCGGCGCGAAAACAATTCACCGAGGCGCTATCGCCTTTGGTATCAGAATATTACGCCCTCCTCTCCGGCGGGCGGGAACAGGTCTCCATCCGCTATGTCTCGGACCTGGACAAGGGTCCGCTTTCGGAGCTGCTGGCCGCGAGCCGGGAACGCGACCTGCTGCTGCGTTTCACCGGAACGGGCGTGCAGCGCGACGACCTGGATTTCCTCCTGGATGGCCATCCCATCCGGCGATGCGGCTCCCAGGGGCAGCAGAAATGCTTCCTGGTCTCCCTGAAATTCGCCCAGTACGAGCTGATGAAGCGAAGCTACGGCTTCGCGCCGATCCTGCTTCTGGACGATGTGTTCGACAAACTGGATATGAACCGGATTTCCAACCTGTTGTCCCTCGTGGCCGGGCAGGAATTCGGCCAGATCTTCATCACCGACAGCAACAAGGTCCGGATGGCCTCCCTGGTCGATGGCATCACCCAGGACCGGGCGTATTTTGAAACGGTCGGCGGCAGCTTTACGCGCTTATGAAAGACTACGAAAGCAGGTACAGGATAGCCCGGAAGGAGGCGGTTTCGATGGATGACCTGGTCGCCCAGTACATCCGTCACATGAAACTCACCGCCGGCCTGAACCAGCAGCGTATCTTCGCCGCCTGGGACGAACTCTCCGGCGTATCGCAATATACGCTGGACAAATACTGCCGGGACGGCGTCCTGTACTGCCGCATGTCCTCATCGGTTGTGCGCAGCAAGGTTCAGCGCCAGAAATCCGTCATCCTCTCCATGATGAATGTCCGGCTGGAACAAGACCCCTTATACGACAATCAACAAGGTTTCCTACAGTCCATCGTATTGCAATGAAACCGGTCACAAACGTTTTTGTCAGCATCAAAGTCAAAGGAACATGAGATTCGTTATCGACAAAGCCATTCCCTTTATCCAGGGTGTTTTCGAGCCCTATGCGGATGTCGTGTACATGGAATGCGACCGAATCGGCCCGGATGACGTCCGGGATGCCGACGCCCTGATCGTGCGCACCCGGACCCGCTGCGACGCTGCCCTGCTGGCGGGCTCTTCCGTCAAAATCATTGCGACCGCCACCATCGGCACGGACCATATCGACCTGCCCTGGTGCGACGCCCACGGCATCCTCGTCCGCAATGCGGCCGGTTGCAACGCCGGCGGCGTAGCCCAATATGTCTTCTCCGCCTTGTACGGCATCGCCTCGCGCAACGCCATCCAGCTCGAAGGGAAAACCCTGGGTATCATCGGCGTAGGCAATGTCGGACGCCGGATTGAGAATATGGCCCAGACCCTGGGCTTCCGTATCCTGCGCAACGACCCGCCCCGGGCCGCGGCGGAAGGACCCTATGAATTCTGCGACCTGGACACCCTGCTCGCCACCTCCGATATCGTCACGATGCACGTGCCGCTGACCCCCCAGACGCGGGGGATGGCGGACCGGGGCTTCTTCAAGAAAATGAAACCGGGCGCCATCTTCATCAATGCCGCCCGCGGGGAAGTGGTCGATGAGGCGGCGCTGCTGGAGGCCATTCCGCGCCTCGGTCCCGTGATCATCGACACCTGGAACCATGAGCCTGACGTCAACCGCGAGCTGATGGAAAAGGTGGCCATCGCCACGCCGCACATTGCCGGCTATTCCTATCAAGGCAAGCAGAACGGTACGGCCGCGGCGGTCCGCGCCGTCGCCCACTATTTCGGCATTTCCGAACTTCAGGAGTTCTTCCCCAAGACCGAACATCCTGAGGACGAGGCTGTTAAACTGGATGTACGGGGCCGCAAACAAGGCGAGATCGCCGCCATGTTCCAGTATAACTATCCCATTTTTACCGACGATTTTTTCTTCCGCCTGCATCCGGACGCCTTCGAGACCTTGCGTTCCGAATACCGGTACCGGCGGGAATTTTATTTTGATTGACGCTATGTTTACCCATGAAGATCTCCAGCAGATAGAAGCCCGAGGCTCCGCTGCCAAGACCGTGCAGGCACAGGTCGAACGTTTCAAGAAAGGTTTTCCCTGGATGAAGATTGTGGGAGCCGCCACGCCCCAGCGGGGCATTGCCGTTCTCTCCGACGCTCAGGCGGATGAAGCCAGCCGTTATTATGAGCAGGCCGAAATCCATGGAAAATGTAAATTCGTACCGGCGTCAGGCGCCGCTTCCCGGATGTTCAAGGACATCTTCAGCGGCCTGGGTACGTTGCAGGCCGGTCAGGACCTCGATGCGCAGGCCGCCGTATCCCGGCTGGCCGCCCATATCCGCGACTTCGCCTTCTATACGCCGGAACTGTTCGGCGCGCCCCAGGACAGCCTGGAATACCGCAGGGACGTCGCGCAGAAGGTGCTGGAGGCCCCGGGTCTGGGCTATGGGTCCAAGCCCAAAGGCGTCATCCTTTTCCATCGTTATGCCGACGAGGTCCGTACGGCTTTTGCCGAGCATCTGGTCGAAGCCCAGGATTATATGCGCAATCCCGACGGCACGGCCGACCTGGTCGTGACGATTTCGCCGGAGCACAAGGCCCTTTTCGAAGCGGCCCTGGCTGAGGTGAAAGAGCGTTACGAGCAGCGTTACGGCGTGAAATACAACGTCAGCTTCACCTATCAGGACAAGGCGACGGATACCGTTGCCGTCGATGCGAAGAACAGGCCTTTCCGCACGGAAAAGGGCGAACTGCTCTTCCGTCCGGCGGGACACGGCGCCTTGATCTACAACCTGAACAACCTGCAGCAGGAGATCGTATCCATCAAGAACATTGACAATGTCGCCCACGAACGCCTGCTTCCCATCACGGCCCGCTACAAGAAGGTCCTCCTGGGCAAGTGTGTGCAGCTTCGCGACCGGATTTTCTCCTTCCTGCGGGACCTGGATGCCCAGCCGGACCCGGCTGCTCCGTCCTGCCGCCAGCTGTGCGACCGGATAGAGGCCTTCCTGGACAAGGAACTCTGCATCCAACTGCCGCTTACCCCGGACCCGGCGGCGCGGGTGGCCCTGCTGCGGGCCAAGCTCGACCGGCCGATCCGCGTCTGCGGCATGGTCAAGAATGAAGGCGAACCCGGCGGCGGCCCCTTCGTCATCGCCGGAAAAGACGGAAGCTCGAATCTGCAAATCCTTGAAAGCGTGCAGATTAATGGCGATGAACCGCGTTCGCACGAGATCCTGGCCCACGCGACCCACTTCAATCCGGTGGATCTGGTCTGCTGCCTGCGCAATTACCGCGGGGAGAAGTTCGACCTGCTCCGCTATGTCGATGAGGAAGCGGGATTCATCAGCTCCAAGAGTTATCAGGGCCGCGAGCTGAAGGCCCTGGAACTGCCGGGCCTGTGGAACGGCGCGATGAGCGACTGGAATACCCTTTTCGTAGAAGTTCCCCTGGAGACCTTTAATCCGGTCAAGGTCGTCCTGGATTTGCTCAGACCGGCCCACCAGGGATGAAACGGGCTTATGCACTGGATGCGCTCAGGGGACTGGCGATCATCCTGATGGTCCTTTCCTCCATGGAGGTCTTCGGCATCCTGCCGGCATGGATGTACCATGCGCAGGTGCCGCCGCCGGACCATGTGTTCAATCCAAACCTTCCCGGGATTACCTGGGTGGACCTGGTTTTCCCGTTCTTCCTTTTTGCCATGGGTGCGGCATTTCCCTTTTCCGTCGGCCGTCGGCTGGAGAAAGGGGAGAGCCGGGGGCGTGTCGCCTGGGATATCATCCTGCGTGCCCTGAGGCTCGTGGTGTTCGCCATTTTTGTACAGCATTTCTACCCGTATATGCTTCGAAGCCCGCAGGATCCGCAGGCCTGGGGACTGGCGCTGGCGGCCTGGGCCGTCCTGTTCCTGATGTTCCTGCGGCTGCCGTCATCCCTGCCTGAGTGGGTGGAGAGGGTCATGCATGGGCTGGGATATGCCGTCGCGCTGGCGATGTCCTGCCTGGTGACTTTCGCCTCGACGCCGAACCTGGTCCAAGCTCCGATGACCTTCCTGGCTACCAGCAACATTATCCTGCTGGTGCTGGCCAACCTGTCTTTCTTCGGCGGGCTGACCTACCTGTTTACGATGGACCGGATGCCGGTGCGTCTGCTGGTGTTGGTGGTCCTGGCTTTGCTGGCCGTTTCCGGGCTGATTTTCGATGAATCCTGGCTGCGTAAGGCGCTGGACTGGAGCCCGGCGCCCTGGCTCACGCGTTTCGATTTCCTCAAGTATATGTTCATCGTCATCCCCGGCAGCATCGCCGGCGACTGCCTGAAGGCATGGATGCAGGACAGGGTGAACCTGATTCCGACGCGTCCCTGGCGGGCCTGGGTGATGCTATTCCTCCCTTGGGTGATTCTGGTGGTGAACCTGGTCTGTCTGTTTGGCCGCTACCTTGTGGTCAATGCCGTGGCTACCGTGCTGCTGTGCGGGGTGGGCATCTGGGTGACGTCCCAAAGTGAGAGCAACAACGAGGTGCTGTGGCGCAGGATGTTCCTGCTGGGCAGCGTCCTGCTGCTGTTGGGGCTTTGCGTGGAGCCGCTGCAGGGCGGTATCAAGAAGGACCATGCGACGTTCAGCTATCTGTTCGTGACGTCGGGGCTGGCTTCAATGATCTTGACGTCGCTCCATGTGTTGTGTGACCATTTTGGCTGCCTGAAATCTACGGCTTTCCTCCGGCTGACCGGTCAGAATCCGATGATTGCCTATGTCAGCGGGCAACTGTTCGTGCTGCCGCTGCTCCAGCTGGTCGGCCTGGCTGCCCCGCTGTTTGCGCTTTGCGGCGGTTCGCCGTGGCTGGGTTTTTTCCTGCAGGGGGTGGGGCTGACGGCCCTCACGGTCCTCGTGACCATGTTCTTCTCGCATTTCAAGCTTTATTGGAGAACCTGATTTTTCTCCATTATTATAGGGTCTCCAAATTTTTTTCAAAAAAAAGTGAAGAAAGTTTGGAGATTCAAAAAATATGATTACCTTTGCAGTGTACTATTAAACTAATACACTATATTATGATACAAATCGACAACCTTGCATTCAGCTACGGCGCCGCTCCGGTGCTGAAAAACATCACGATGAAGCTGGAGGAAGGCCGCATCTACGGCTTGCTGGGGGAGAACGGCGTAGGGAAGACCACGCTGCTGACCTTGCTGGCCGGTTTGAAACGGCCGAATTCCGGTATCATCCAGGTGGATGGGCAGACGCCTTTCCGTCGCGAACCCTCCCTGCTTTCGCTGCAGTATTACCTGCCGGACGAAGTCGCCCCAGTCCCGATGAAGGCGGAGGCTTTCGCCCGCGCTACGGGTGTTTTCTGGCCACGTTTCTCCATGGATGACTTCCTCTCGCTGATGAAGGAACTGGAGACCGACAGCACGAAGCGCATGGACGCGATGTCGGCCGGACAGCTTAAAAAGACCTACATCAGCTTCGCCCTGGCCTGCCATCCGAAGTATCTGTATCTGGACGAACCGACCAACGGCCTGGATATCCCGTCCAAGAGCCAGTTCCGGGCGGCCCTGATGCGATATACCTCGGAGGATGCCGTGGTCGTGGTCTCGACCCATCAGGTCCGCGACCTGGAGAATGTCATCGACCCCATCGTAATCCTGGACAAGCAGGATGTCCTGCTGAATGCCTCGCTGGAGGAGGTCTCGTCCAAGCTCTTCTTTGATTATGGGCAGGAACTCCATCCCGATGCCCTGTACTGCGAACAGCTGCCGGGCGGCTTTATCCAGGTCTGTCCCAACACGACCGGTGCCGACAGCAAGGTGAACATCGAGGCGCTCTTCAACGCCGTCCACCGCAACAAGGAAATTGTCAAATCATTGTTCAAAGCGTAATGACCATGGAAAACGTGTTTGATTTCAGCCGTTTTTGGAAATATTTCCGTTATGACCTCCGCCAGGCTTACAGCCGTTATGGCGTCAATCTCCTGATGCTGGGCCTGATGCCGGTCTTCTTCTGCGTCGTCTGGTCGATCATCAGCCTGCTGCTCAATCAAGGCTGGACGACCCCGGATATCGGTTTCCGCATCGGCTTTTTCTGGGTGCCCTTCATCGCCCTGTGCATCTTCTTCCCGTCCAAACTGTATGGCCATCTGACGGACCGTCGTCCGGGCTCGGAATGGCTGCTGATTCCGGCGTCGCGGCTGGAGAAATTCCTGTCCATGATGCTGATTTCGCTCTTTGTCATCCCGGTCGCCTTCCTGCTGCTGTATGTATGCGCCGACGGACTGCTGAGCCTGGTCATCCCGGATTACGGTACCGCGCTGGTCAGCCTGAATCTCAATCAGATCCTGGCCGAGAAGGCCGAAGGCATCATCCGCTTGACGGGCGGCGGTTTCTGGCTGCTGTGGATGATGGCCGCAGAGTATATCCTGGTCTTTTTGCTGGGCGCCCTGTGCTTCCGCAAGGCCAAGGTAGGCTATACGATCCTGGTTCTGATGGGTCTGGGCTTTGTCACATCCATCCTGGGTACCCTGCTGGGCCTGCCGATGCTGGGACCGGCTATGGACATGTATGAGGAAAAGGTGGAAGCCATGGCCCTTCAGTTTGTCGAACATGCGGACTTCTACGTCAATCTGTTCCTGAGCTTGCGCCTGCTGATCCTCGGAGGCGGTCTGTCCCTGGCGATCTGGTTCAGGCTCAAGGCCTTAAAGCATTAGCCCTATGATGGAATTCGATAGCAACCGGCCGATTTGGCTGCAAATATACCACGTCCTGTGCGAGCGTATCCTGAGCGGATATTATGCCCCGCAGTCGCGCATCCCTTCCGTGCGGGAATACGGCGCCGAGATCGGCGTCAACCCCAATACGGTGATGCGTACCTACGAAAAACTTACGGCGGACGGCATCGTCTTCAACAAACGCGGAATCGGCTATTTCGTGTCTGAAAACGCCCGTGAGGTCATCCTCTCCGCCCAGCGGAAAGAATTTATGGAGAATGATGTGCCGGCCTTCCTGCGCAGGATGCGTATTCTGGGCATAGATCCGGCGGAAATAAACTTTAACCAGCAAGAGATATGAAAAAAATGATGATAGGCCTGCTGCTTGTCGCGGGCATGGCGCAAAGTTGTTTTATCCGCATCAATGACAAACTGCTGCAGGCCTCGGTGAATAGCTCGGAGGATCTGCCGGAGGTGGATTGGGTCAAGGCGGATACCCTTCCGGCCGGCGTCCGGCATATCGACGTCATGGGCTCGTATGATGTCGTTTTCAAACAGGCGGATGATGCCCGTTTCGAACTCTCGGGTACAGGCAATCTTCAGTCCTGCCTGTGCACGGTGGAAGGGGACAGGTTGGTGATCCGTTCCGCGAATCAGCGTAGGATGGTTCAGCCTTTCTCCGGAGATATCACGGTGACGGTCTCCATGCCCGGGCTGGAATCCATCTCTCTGGCGGGAAGCGGAGATTTTAACGCGGCAAGCCTGGATGTTGAAAACCTGGACGTGTCGCTTGCCGGCTCCGGCGATATCTCCCTCAGCCGCCTGCAGGTGGAGAACCTGTCCGTCTCCCTGGCCGGAAGCGGCGATGTGAAGCTGAAAGGGAACGCCTCCTGGGCCAGTCTTTCGCTGGCCGGAAGCGGCGACATCGATGCCCGTGAGCTGGACTGCCCCGAGATCGAGACAAGGCAGAGCGGCTCCGGTGACATCTCGCTGCCCAAAGGCGACTAAGGCCGGAAAGGTGCAGGATTGCAATTCCCGACATTTTGTATTATCTTTGCACCTTCAATGATAAGGAAAAGGCTCATAGGTTTTCTGTTGGCTGCGCTGGGCTGCGCGGCTTGCTCCAAGGAACATGTTCCGGCGGAGGATCGCACAGATACCCATGAGCCTCAATTGATTGCCCGCGGCATGACCCTCGACGGGATGACCTCGCTGCCGGTGCGCGGCATCCAGGTGCAATTGCTGGCCAGGGCGGACGGCGAGGTGATCCAGAAGGATATCGCCTACACCTCTTCGGAAGGTCTGTTCGAGGTGTCCCTGGGCAATGTGGATGCCTCCCTGGAATATCTGCTCCAGGCGCAGGATGTGGATGGGCTGGACAACGGCGGCTCCTTTGCGACGACCGAGATTGTCATCAACATCAGCACCAACAGCCCGTCATACCGGCCGGATACCCGCAGCTATGTCCTGGACGGCAATGTCTTTTATCTTTCCCGCGAATAGGAATCCGTTTTTTCTTCGTCCAGGTCCTGACGTTTGCGCCAGGCGCCCGGGGTGTATCCGGTGATCTCGCGGAACCTGCGGTAGAAATTCGATTTGTCCTGGAATCCCAACTGCCGGGCGATTTCCAGGATCGGCACCTCGTCGTCGGCGAGTAGCCTTTCTTTGGCCAGTTCGATGCGCGCCTTCACTTTCCAGACGCGGAAGTCTTCCATCCGGTCCAGTTGGAAATGGTTTTGCAGCATCCGCATCGGGATGCCGGTCTCCTGGCTGAGTTCGGACAGGGTGAAGTCGTGGGTGAAATGTTCCGGATTCGCGGCATATTGCGCCAGCACGGCGAAGAGGTCCACCGGCTCTTCGGCCGGGGGCGCCGCGACGGGCTGAGGTTCTTCTTCGTCGGTGTCGGAGGGACTGTTGATCCCGAACAGGACCAGTTTGCCTGCGGGGGAGTGGACCAGTTTCCCGAGTTTCTGACGGATGCGGTCCCGGAATGTGTCAGAAGCAGGATGTGTCATAATCCTTGTGGTTTTGCGCGGTAAATCCGCGAGTAGTCTTACAAATTTAACGATTTTTTGTGTAAATTTGCGAAATATTTGATGTAAAGTTATGTTTGAGAATTTGTCGGAAAGGCTGGAGCGGTCGTTCAAGATCCTCAAAGGCGAAGGAAAAATCACCGAAATCAATGTTGCGGAGACCGTCAAGGACATCCGCCGCGCCCTGCTCGATGCGGACGTCAGCTATAAGGTAGCCAAGGAATTCTGCGACCGGGTGAAGACCCAGGCCATGGGACAGAACGTCCTGACGGCGGTCAAGCCCCAGCAGATGATGGTCAAGATCGTCCACGACGAGCTGGCCGCGTTCATGGGGAGCGACTCGCAGGAAATCAACCTCAAGGGCAGCCCTGCCGTCGTGCTGGTGGCCGGTCTGAACGGTTCCGGTAAGACGACATTCTCCGGGAAACTGGCTTTGCATATCAAGAGCAAGCGGGGCATGAAGGTCCTGCTGGCCGCCTGCGATACCTTCCGTCCGGCCGCTATCGAGCAGCTCAAGGTCCTGGGCGAGCAGATTCAGGTGCCGGTCTATACCGAAGAAGGGGAGAAGGACCCGATCCGGATTGCGCGCAATGCCATCGCCAAGGCCAAGGCGGAAGGCATTTCCGTGGTCATCGTCGATACGGCGGGCCGTCTGGCCGTGGACCAGCAGCTGATGGATGAGATTTCCGCGCTGCATCAGGCCGTCAATCCGACCGAGACCCTCTTCGTCGTCGATGCGATGACCGGTCAGGATGCCGTAGAAACGGCCAAGGCCTTCAACGACCGCCTGGATTTCGACGGTGTCGTCCTGACCAAGATGGACGGCGATACCCGGGGCGGTGCCGCGCTGTCGATCAAGGCTGTCGTGGGCAAGCCGATCAAATTCGTCTCTTCCGGCGAGAAGATGGAGGCCCTGGATATCTTCTATCCGGCCCGTATCGCCGACCGTATCCTGGGCATGGGCGACGTCGTCTCCCTCGTGGAGAAGGCCCAGGAGCAGTTCGATGAGAAGCAGGCGCGGGAACTCAAAAAGAAACTGGCCCGCGACCAGTTCACCCTGATGGACTTCTACAACCAGATCCAGCAGATCAAGAAGATGGGCAACATCAAGGACCTGGCCGGCATGATCCCGGGCATGGGCAAGGCCATCAAGGATGTGGATATCGACAACGACGCGTTCAAGGGCATCGAGGCCATCATCATGTCCATGACACCCTATGAGCGGGAACACCCGGATGTCATCAACGGCAGCCGCCGCAAAAGGATCGCCGACGGGTCCGGTACCTCGCTTCCGGAGGTCAATCGCCTCCTCAAGCAGTTCGAGGGGACCCGCAAGGTCATGAAAACAGCCATGACCGGCAACCTGATGCAGCGGATGAAAGGATTCCGCCGGTAATTATCGGATTATTTCCTGAAGAGTAACTGCATGTCCGCCTCCAGGGCCTTGTCGGCCAGGGGGTGCGGAATGAATTCCCAGTGCCCGATGCGTTGCGGATCGGAGATGACGGCCGGGTCGATGGAGCCCATTTCCTGGAGATACTGGTAGAGTATCGTCCGGATTTCCGGGTAACGGCCGACGATGCGGCTTTCCAGGTCTTCGATGTGGGCACCCTCGGTTAGCAGGTTTCCGCCGCCGCAGGCACGGTAGGAGGTCATGGAGACGAAATAGTCAGCCTCCGGCTCGAACGCCGTCCCGCCTGCCATGGACAGGATCTGCACGCGCTTGCCGAAAGGCTGGGTGATATCGACCGTGTAGTTCAAGCCGCCTGCCGAATCGAAATTATAGGACCTTTCCACGAAGGACCAGCCGGCCTGGTTGAAACGCATATCGTCTTTCTGCTGGATATTCAGCACATGCTTCCCGTCCCAGGTCCGGATCCACTTGTCGTAGGAATACTCCAGGTAATCCTGGATCTCGCGCCCGGTCATTTTGATGATAAACAACTGGTTCTCAAAGGGATATATGGAGAACAGGTCGTTGAAGACCAGGGTGCCGGGCTCGACCGTCTTGTCGTAGGTGAGGGGAGCGGCGAAGGAAATCTGCGCCGGGGCGCAGCTGATGGACAGGGTATGCAGCAGGTCGGTGTAACGGCTCATGCCCCGGAAGGATTCCCGGGTGACGAGGGGACACTCCAGGGTGCCGATCGGCTTCAGGGTGAAATCGCGTACGGCCTCGAATTCCGGTCGGAAAGCCGCGCGCATCTGTGGGTCCGCGGCATCCGCATGGACGGGAATCAGCTCGACATCCAGGCTCTTGGCCGTGACCTTTCCCTTTTCTATCGTCACGCTCACGGTCCCGTGGGCGACGTTTTTGCTGTGGCTGCCGGAGTTCATCAGGCAGATGCTGTCCGTCTTTTCCAGCCGGGCCCGGTGGTCATGCGAATTGATGAGCAGGTCCACGCCGCGCAGGCTGCGTAGCAGCTCGATCCCCTGGTTCTCCAGGGAGGGGTTGTCGCCGGTACCGGAATGGATCAGGACGAGTACGACATGAGGTTTTTCCTTCGCCCGCACCCGGTCCACATCCTGCTGGACCAGGGGCACCAGGGATTCGAAGCGGATGCCTTTCCATTGGTTCTGCGGCACCCATCCGGGGATGTTCGGGTTGGTATATCCCAGGACGGCAACTTTCAATCCGGCGCGCTTAAATATCTTGTATGTAGGGAAATAAGGCTTGTTATCTGAAGTTCTGAATGCATTACCCGCCAGGAAGGCGATGCCCTGCTTTTCCAGGTCGGCCGCCACCCGGTCATAGACGCGGTGCCCCGTCTCGAAATCGTGGTTTCCGGCCGCGATGGCATCATAGCCCATGTAGCTGACCAGGCGCGGGAACAGGTGCGGGGAGAGGGTATCGACATAATTGTAATAGTAGGTGGCATTGTCGCCCTGCAGGCAGTCGCCGGCGTCGAGCAGCATGAGGTTGTCCGCCCCGTACTTCTCGCGCGCGTCTTTGACTACGGTATTGACGGCGAAAAGGGATTTGCGGACGGAGCCATCGACATAGCTGGAATCGAACCAGGTCCCATGGACATCATTGGTGCTGAGGACGTGCAGGACGTGGGTCCCGTCTTTGGGGACGTTGCAGGAGACGACTGCGATCAGAAGACCGAGCAGGTGCTGTAGTTTCATAAGATATCGTGCGTTTTTAACTTGTTTCGCTTCGTGCGGGAGCGGACGATGACCGTCCGGGTAGGGTAGAGCAGCCGCTGCAGGTCGAAGACCAGGGTCAGGCGCTGCTGGCTGCCGCAGTACAGGAAAGGCTTGGCCCCGTCGCCGGTAAAATGGAAGACGGCGGAGAGCCGCAGATCGACGAAATCAGCGATGTGCGGCTGCCAGTAGATTTCCGCCCTGTCGTACCAGCCGGGGGTATTCCAGGCGGTTCCGGCCTGGCTGTGGATCCGGTACAGGGGGGCGCCCCAGTAGAAATCGCTGCCATATTTGCGGCCGGCCTCGTCCAACTGGTTGTAGAAGGGCATCAGGCTGGTGCCGAAATAGGTCCGGTTGTCCAGACCGACATTCCATTGGCGTACGCCCAGCTGCAATTCGCCGCCATAGGGAACGGAGAAGTCCATGACCAGCTGCCGGAGGCGCTGCAGCCCGGCCAGCAGGCTCAGTTTGGCGCTCAACTCCTGCATGCCGGAGAGCGTACCCAGGTCGAACTTGACGAAAGGTTGGGCCAGGATGTTGTCGGCGACATGGCCGTACTCCGCCGTGCAGGCATAGTGGTAGCCGTTCAGGGCCCAGCCGAGGGACAGCCAGTCCGTGAGGGCGGCCTCTCCGGTGGAGAAGAGCATGAAACGCTCCCGGCGGCCCGGGCCGAACATGCCCATCCAGTCGCAGCCGAATTCATACATGGCCCTCGGCCTGCGGATGCGCAGCAGGGCGCCTTCCAGGTTGCGGTCCACGAGCTTCAGGGAATCCGAGAAGAAGGACTTGCCGTATTCGCCCTGCATGAAGCGGCGGGGGAATACGCCGGCATACGCGGTGATGAGGGTATTCTCCAGGCGGGCCTGGATATGGTAATAGAGCGTGATTTCCCGGAGGAGGTCCCAGTTGCGCAGTTTCGCGTCGGCGGGTGTGACCGGATTCTCGCCCATGTTCTTCATGATGTCGATGCCGAGCATCACCTGGTGCCGGACTTCGTCGGTGGGCTGGATTTCGACCCCGACCGAAGGCGTGAGCGCCGCGGTGAACAAGGTCCCGGAGCGGGTATAGAGATCCTCCGTCGGGGAGAATTCCCGGTTGTCGAAATCAAACTGGAAATAGACGTCGTAAGCCAGGCGGACCTTCTTTTCGGGGGTCCGGGTCTGCTGGGGGACGCCGAATCCGAACAGGTCGAAGGGGAAGCCTTGGGCGCGGACCGCAAGGACGGAAAACAGCAGAAGGAAGGTCAGCAGAACTTTTTTCATGCGCATCGAATTTGTTTACAAATATACATGATTTGCCTAAGATTTGAAAGATTCCGGCGCGAAAATGGTGCTTTTTCGGCGCCTGGCGCGCAGAAACCGAAAACGGACGCGTTCTGCCGCTTTCGTCCTTGCAAGCCCCTGTATATAAAGAAATAAAACAAAAATGTTAAGCGCGATAACATTTTTGTTTTATCTCTTTTTCGCCCCATTTCGGGGCTTTTTGAGGGCGCTGACCCTGCCTGGGGACGGCATCCCCGGGCAGGGCCGGGCGCACCGATTATTTGGCGTATGCGACCGAGCGGGTCTCGCGGATCACCGTGATCTTCACCTGACCCGGATAGGTCATTTCGTTCTGGATCTTCTGCGCGATTTCCGTGGAAAGCACCGCAGCCTGTTCGTCGCTGACCTCCTCGGCGCCGACGATGACGCGGAGTTCACGGCCGGCCTGGATGGCATAGCTCTTCGTCACGCCCGGGTAGGCGGCGGCGAGGTCTTCCATCCCTTTGAGGCGCTTGATGTAGGATTCGATGACTTCCCGGCGGGCGCCCGGGCGGGCTCCCGAAATGGCGTCGCCGACCAGGACGATCGGAGCGATGATGGAATTCATCTCCACTT
>JAFUWX010000016.1 GCA_017471025.1 Bacteroidales bacterium | reverse complement strand
TGCTCATAACCTCCAATATGAGGGCCCTCTGCCTTTGGGTTGGGAATTATGCCGTTTGGAAGATATTCTTGAATATGAACAGCCACAAGCGTATATAGTCAAATCAGCAGATTATTCAGATGAGTTTGCAACCCCTGTCCTCACTCCTGGGAAATCATTCATTTTGGGGTATACCAATGAGACCGAGGGGATATACAGTGCGTTCCCTGTAATAATCTTTGACGATTTTACCACTGAGTCAAAATATGTTGATTTCCCCTTCAAAGTGAAATCTTCTGCTATGAAGATTCTTCGAGCAAAAGGTGACATCGATATTCGTTATGTTGCGTTCTTCATGAGTATCACAAGACTTGTCGGCGAAACTCATAAACGTTACTGGATTTCGGAGTACTCAAAAATATGCATTCCGATTCCACCACTCCAAGAGCAGAAAAGAATCGTGACTAAGATTGAAGAGCTAAGTATGCAATTAGACCTTTTAGCCGCTAATCTTTAGTGATATTAAAGATAGTGAATTCTCTACTTCATTCATTCTAGTAAGGATTCGTTGCTGCTCAGTTAAAGGAGGAACGGCTACAATCATTTCCATAATATCCTCTCGTGAAATGCCTGGTATGATTCCACGAGCCGTGCTTCTAAGTTTTTCTATCGAAGCCTTTATTATGAGTTCAATGTACTTGGGGAGGATAAATTGAGGAGATTTGCTGCGTATAGCCATGAATTGACGTGCTATATGAACATCTCCCAGTTGATTCAAAACGACCTCACCCACTGTACCTTTACATGACAACAAGATATCGTCTTTCTTAGCGATTACTCCTGGATATTCCGTCCATCTATAGACTGAGATGTTTTGGTTATCTATGCAACTGGCACCTACTAAATAAGGGATGCCTTTGTGCTCAGTATTACAACGTGCAGCTTCTAAATCTCGTCCTGAATATAGCGATATGATTTCCTTTAATGTCACGACCTGCCATCCAATTGGGCAATCCTCATATTGGAGGTTATGAGCAGGTTTGAAGTTGGGATTAATACGCTTGAGTAGCTCTATCGCTGGCTCGTCGGATGGGTCTTGAGGGACTAGTCTGCCGTGAATAGCCAGATCGAGAATTTTTGCCCTACATGTTTCGAGCCTTGTCATTACTGACTGTTCATTTTCAGCGATAGTCCGAATAATACCAAGCCATTTTTCGATTTCACGAACAATGCGTTTTTGCTCTCGAATGGGAGGAACAGGGATAGGTGTATTTACAATGATCTCTTTGGAAATATTGGGCTGAGCACCGCCGCCAGCTTGCTGCAGGAAAGTATCTTTGTGGGACATCAAATAATAGAATAAATATTTGTTGTCCACGCCTGCGAACTCCGAACACGCGCAGCATGCTTGGTTGGTTGTTGCTGGAAACATAAGAATCCCAACTTTACCAATGGTGGCACCGTACATTGCAATAAGTACACTCCCTTCTGGATTCAACTTTACGGAGGTCTCTTCTAGTGCTTTCCCCGTTATTCGTTCAGGGATGTCCTGAATGTAATCATCATTTAGGTCGCCTGTCTTTAACCAGGGTATAGTTCCGCCATAGTATGCTTTCACACCTCGCCTTGGGGTGGCACCAGATTGCCACGTACCGATATCTGACAATGTCGTCCACACCCACCCCTCCGGCAGGTCCCAAGGCACATTGTTCATATAATGGGACCTATCACCAGCAGATTTGCCCTTTTTCGGGGCTTTGATTTTGCCTTCCCGGATGAGCTGTTCTTTCTCCTTGCGGATGCGTTCGAGCAGTACGGAGGCGGGTTCATCGTTCGGATCCTGGGGCACCAGTTTGCCATGGATAGCCAGATCCAGTATCTTCTGACGGAGCTTCTTGGTATCCATTATTCCTCGATATTAGCGATGAGTTCCTTGAGTTTGGCGACAGCCTCGGCAATCTTGTTGCTCTTTTCCTCGATGGAAGAGACGAGCTCCGCCAGCGTATAGTCGGTATCATCCTGGAACTTGATCCAGGTGATGTCCAGGCTGGTTTTATCCCGTTCCAGGATTTCCTGCACCGGGAATTTGCGCCAGCGGCCGTTGGGGTTGGTCTGGGCGTCGTATGTCTCCTGACGGTCATGGATGTTTTCGGCATGATAACAGGCCACGAAGTCGTCCAGATGATGCCGTTCCATGGTGTTGTTGGCCAGCGTATGCTTGATGCCCGTGCGGTAATCGTAGAACCAGATGTCCTGGGTATGGCCACCCTTCTGGAAGAAGAGTACATTCGCCTTGACCCCTTGCGCATAGAAAATGCCGGTAGGCAGGCGCAGGATGGTGTGCAGGTTGAAATCGGACAGCAGCCGTTTACGGATGACTTCCCCGGCTCCGCCTTCAAACAGGACATTGTCCGGAAGGACGACGGCTGCACGGCCTCCATTCTTGAGCATAAGCATCATGTGCTGGAGGAAGTTCAGCTGGTTGTTCTTGGTCTCGACATAGAAGTCCGGACGGTTGATGTCCACGGAGCCCGCCGGCCGGGTCCCGAAGGGCGGATTCGCCAGAATGACATCGACGAGCGTCGAAGGTTCGCTCTCCAGGGAGTCTCGGCATTCGATGGGACTCCGGTCCGTCCCGATACCGTGAAGGTAGAGGTTCATGGAGGCGAGCGTGACGACCAGCGGGGTGTTGTCCACCCCGTGCAAAGCCTGTTCCCGCAGGAATCTGCGTTTCTCTTTGTCGGCGGTCTGCTCCTTCATGTAATCATAGGCCGTCAGCAGGAATCCGCCCGTCCCGCACGCCGGATCGGCGACCGTCTCCCCTATTTTCGGCTGCGTCACATCGACCATGGCCTGAATCAAAGAACGCGGCGTAAAATATTGACCTGCACCGCTTTTCTTATCCCTTCCATTCTTCTCCAGAATGCTTTCATAGATGGCGCCTTTCACGTCGCCGTCCATCACAAGCCAAGATTCTGCGTCGATGAGGGATATCACCTTCTGCAGATACACAGGCTTGTCAATCTTATTCTGCGCCTTGGTGTAGATGGTACCGATCAGGTTGTCCTGTTCGCTGAGGACCTTCAGCATCTTCTCGTAATGGGCGATCAGGTCCAGGCCGTCCAGACCTGTCAAATCTTCCCAACGATAACCTTCCGGGATGGCCGAGGTCTCGCCGAAGGTCTTCACATTCTCGTCGTCCATTTTCAGGAAGAGGAGATAGGTAAGTTGGGTGATATAATCCGTAAAACCTACGCCTTGTCCGGCAAGGACATCGGCCAGTTTCCAAACTTTATTGATGAGGGTCTGTTCAGAGGATGATTTCGCCATGATATGCTGCTATGCGGATTTTCTGTAAATCATAAATTGGGATAAAGAGGCCAGGACCCGATCGGCCTGTTCAAGACCGCCGAAAGCCTGGATGATCTGTCCGGCCCGGGTCTTGTCCTCGTCTTTGATGTCTTCGATGGTGCAGGAACCGTTGGTGACGATGTAATTGACAACCTGCTGGAGCAGGTTGTTCTGGGCCGGAGAGAGGCCACGCCAAGCCTGACCGCACCAGAGGTTGAAGTACTTGGCGGCATCGCCTTTGAGGCTTTCCAGCCGGGTGATATGCCGATAGGCGAAACGGACCAGCTGGATGAGATTGGTCAACGCATCTTTTTCGTCCTTCGTGGTAAACTTGACCACATCGGTAGGACGCAACAGGGCGTACGTATTCCACAACAGGGCCAGGTTGAACTTGGCATTGGCGAAGCGCAGATGGGTATCCAGTTCCTTGAGCATCGCGTAGGTGATGGGTTCACCCTGGTTGTTGAAGATAATCCGGAGGGCCTCCAGCTCATCCTTATGCGTCTGGACATATTGCTCGAAGGCCGTCGCGGTCTGGGTGGCTTCTTCCATGGAAAAGCCCTTGGAGACCAGCTCGTCTTCGCCCGGGACCAGAATCTTGACGAAGCCCGCATTCAGGATCAGCAGGTACTTCCTCGCGTCGGGGTGGGTAGCCAAGGCCGACACCAGCCCTTTCCTTTCATTGTTGGGCGCATTGATGTCCACGAAGGGCGGCAGCGAACCGCTCGCCAGTGCCTCATAGATACCCGAAGCGATGTCCTTCATGTCCTTGCCGGCGCGGCTGGTGAATTCGGTCCGCTGCTGGGCTTCCGATTTATTATAGATACGGGAAAGCCTACCTGCCAGGATCTTCAGGTATTCGTCATCGACATAACCGTGCGTAATACGTTCGAGGAGTTCCTTCAGGGGCAAGGTGGCCGGACGCGGGTCGGTACCGGGCCGCGTGGTGACCATCTCATGCTCGGTCACCCCTACGGCGTCAACCAAGTAGAAGAGGTCTTTGCTGAAGGCGTTGGGCGTTACAATCCGCAGCTGCTCGTCGCCGATCGTCCTGACTCCACGGCCTTTCATTTGTGTATAAAGGGACGCCGACTCGATATCGCGCATAAACATCACAACCTCAATGGGTTTGACATCCGTGCCGGTGGCAACCAGCGTGACGGTCACGGCGATTCGGAATTCCTTGTCGTTGCGGAAACTGCGGATCAAGGATTCGCTGTCTCCGGCCGAATAGGTAATTTTCTGAACGAACTGCGGGTCGTCTTCCTTGCCGAATACTTCCTTGGCAATCTGGACGATGTTGCTGGCATGGGCATCGTTGAGCGCAAAGATGAGTGTCTTGGGCAGGTAGTCCATATTCGGCTCACGGGCGGGGTCGTTGAACATCTCGGTATATACGGCATCGCGATAGGTCTCCAGCACCAGCTTGATCTGGGAGGGATTGACGATGCTCCGGTTCAGTTCGTTGCCCGTATAGGTCTTTTCGCCGCTGTTGCGGACATTCTCCACTTGGCCGGTATAACGGGTGACCTGCCTAAGGTTCTCCCCGTCACGGATGGCACCTCCGTCCTCGGTCGCCCTCGTCTTGATCCGGTAGATTCGATAATCGACGTTGACGCCATCGGCGATGGAGCGTTCGAGCGTATAGTTGATGACGCGGTTGTTGTTGAAGAAGGCCTCCGTTTCGGGCGCAGGCGTAGCGGTAAGGCCGAGGATGCGGGCCGAGGAGAAATACTCCAGCACGGAACGCCAGGAACCGTATATCGAGCGGTGGCATTCGTCCACGATAATCAGGTCGAAGAAATCCCGGGGCAGGGTCGGATGCTGCGGAAGCGTCACGGCCGCAGGACCTTCATCGCCTTCATAATACTCATCGTCGTCCGTATCCTCGATGTCCTCGCCCTTCAGCAGGGAAAAGAGGCGTTGGATGGTGGAAATCACCACATTGGAATCCTTCGGTATAGCCTGGCTCCGAAGCCTGTTCACCGTAAATATCGTGTTGAAGGCGTCGCCGGTTTCCGTCAGCCTGAATTTGCCGAATTCATCCTCGGCCTGTTTCCCCAGGTTGTTCCGATCGACGAGGAAAAGGACCCGGCGCATGGGCGTATAGGACAGGAATCGATATGCGGCCATGCAGGCGGTATAAGTCTTACCCGCCCCGGTCGCCAGGACCATGTAGGCCCTGTTCTGCCCGGCACGGAAACTCTTTTCCAGTTCGGTTATCGCCTCGAACTGGCAGGCGCGAAGGCCTTTGCTTTTCAGCATCGGGAGACCGGCGAATTCATCTTCGATACCGAGCATCCTGCAGATTTGCTTCGGGGTATGGATGCTTCCGACCGGGATGTAGCTGCCGTCTTTGTCACGAAAGAGGGTGACTCGGCCGTTGGAGGTATATACGATGGGAAGCGGATTGGCATAGTACTGATAATACTTGGTCAGCTTGCGGGTATAGCCCTCTGCCTGGGCGATGACCTTTTCAGACGAGACATCCACCGAATCTTTCTTGGCTTCCAGGACGCCAACCGCCTTTCCGCCTATAAACAAAAGATAATCAGCTTCTTTCCCACCTTCCAAAATGCCTTCCGCAATTGCGGCGGCTGACAGGTCCGGGGAATATTCATCCCTCGTAACGACCTTCCAACCAGCGTCCACAAACATCTGGTCTATGCGTGCGCGCGCTTTACCTTCTGGCGTTATAGTTCGCATAACAATTTTTATCGGAATCTTGCCGGGTACAAATTTAGCTTTTTTTATCCAGCAAACCGCGTTTTTCCGGGAATATCTGCACGATAGGCGACTTGATAACCGACGGTGCGAACGGCGGAAAACAAATCGACCTCGTCAACCACAACAAAGCCCACGTGGCGGCCCTCCGAAAGGATGGGGCCCGGATTGTCGGCACGGTCAACATGACACAGAAGGTCCATGCCCTCATCCATCAGATCGAGCGGGGCGAACGCAAGCCCGGGTTTGACAACCTCAGGTATTTCTGAGCGCCTTTTCGGCAGCGCGGTCAATGAATCTCCTTGCCGAAGGGGAAGACGGAGGCGACGGCCATTTTGAAGTGCTGCAGGCCCCAGGGGATGCCGACGACGGTCACGCAGAGGAACAGGCCGAACACCAGGTGGATGATGGCAATCTCCCACCAGCCCAGCAGGATCCAGACCAGGTTCATCACCACGGACAGGCAGCCCGGTTCATTGGGGCCGTTCACCAGTTCGTGGCCGAAGGGCCACAGTGCGTAGGTGCCCAGCTTGAACAGCTGCACGCCGAAGGGAATGCCGATGACGGTAATGCACATCAGCAGGCCCACCAGATAGTATATCATGGCGATGAGAATGCCCCCCAGGAGCAGCCAGAGGAGGTTTCCGAGAAATTTCATACGTCTATTAAGTTCGATTAAGGATTACAGAACTTACCGCCTTGCGATAGCCAGCATCGTCAGGTCGTCGCTCTGTTCGGCCTCGCCGACAAATTGTTCTACGCTGTCAACCATGCCATGGACGAGGTCTTCGCAGGAAGTGCCCGGCACCTGCTGGAGGCTCGTGAACACCCTTTCCTCCCCGAACAGGACCGCCTGGCTGTCGGTCGCCTCAGTCAGACCGTCCGTATAGAGGAACAGCGACGCACCCTTTTCCAGGACCATTTCCTGCATGGAGAAGGTCACATCGGGCTGTATGCCGACAGAGATGTTCGGCTCCACCGGGATGTATTCCGCCTTCCCTTTCCGCAGCAGGATCGGGGCATCGTGACCGGCGTTGCAATACTGCAGGCGGCCTGTCGCGAGGTCGAGCACGCCGACAAAGAGGGTCACGAACATCATCGAATCATTGCGGGTGGCCATCATGTTGTTCAGCTCGGCCACAATCAGGTCCGGACGGTCGATGGAGGCGGAGAGGGTGCGCAGCTGCGCACTGGTCACGGCCATCACGAGCGAGGCGGGAACGCCCTTGCCGGACACGTCGCCGATACAGAAGAACAGCCGCTCGTCCCGGATGTAGAAGTCATACAGGTCGCCGCCCACCGCCTTTGCTGCCCGCAGCATGCCGTACACATCGAGATCCGGCCGCAGCGCAGGGGCGGAATCGGAATTGGGCAGCATGAACATCTGGATGCTCTTGGCGATACCCAGTTCGCTGTCCAGCGAAGCCTGCCGCGCCGTGCTGTCTTTCAGTTTTTCGATATACTGGGACAGGGATTGCTGCATATTCGCAAAGGAATCGCGCAGCATACGGATTTCGTCCCGCTCGGTGATCCGAGGCAGACGCGTATCGAAATGGCCTTTCGCCACTTCGTCCGCGGACACGGCCAGGGCGCGCAGCGGATGGGTCGCCTTCCGGATGGAACTGCGGCAGACGAGAATCATCGCCAGCAGGCCGAATACGATGAACATGAGCATGATGGTGGCAATCGCCAGGCCGGGGATCATCGCCGTTTCGCGCGGGACGACGATGGCCATCGACCAACCTGCCCGGGACAGCGGCGCATAGAACACATAGGATTCCTGGCCGTTGAAGACAGCCGTACCGTTGCCCCGTTTCCCGGCCAGCATGTCCCGGCCGACGCGGACATAAGCCGTATCCAGCGGGGCCTGCGTCTTTTGGTCGAAATAGTTTTCCAGCAGCATCCGGGACGGGTCGGGATGGACGATATAATTGCCGTTGCGACCCAGGATGAAACTGAACGCCCGGCCCTCGTCATTGACGACCGCCGTGCCCTGGTTGATACGGGTATCGATATCCTTCATCTGACGGGTCAGCCATTCCAGGGATACATCGGCGCCGAAAACGCCGACGATCTTGCCTTTTTTGTCCAGGATCGGCATGGCATACGTGCACAGGGTCGCCTTGGCGCCTGCTTCGTCATAGTACGGATCCGACCAATAGCCCAGACCGGACTCCGTCGGTTTGCGGTACCATTCCTTCTGGAAATAATCATGCTGATCACCGCCGATCTGGCGGGTTTCTATGGCTCCGCCTTCCAGGCGGACCGCATAAGGCTCATACCATTGCCCTTTCGCGGGGAAGTATCCGGGCGCGAAGGCCACGCCGCAACCGATGATGTGCGGGTTGAGTCGCAGCTCTTTCTTCAAGGCCTCCACCACGTCTTCGGGGCGGGAAAGATTGAGCTGAATGGCATCGACATTGTTGACGGAAGACACTTCCACGGCCGTCAGCATCCTTTCCACCTTCTCGTTGGTCAGCTCAAGCATATCCTGATAATGGTCTTTGGCCATCACCGTCATGCCCACCACCGCGAACAGCAGGAGAAGGCCGAAAAGGACCGTCAGGGTCAGCAGCATGACCGCGACGACGCGACGCGTCAGCCTGCCGGAAAAGGAATGGTATTTCTGTTTCATAGTTTACCTTGTTCGCCCAAGTGACTGTCTTTGAATCCCAGGAAATACAGGATGCCGTCCAGGCCGAGGGTGTTGATGGACTGCCCGGCCTTCTTCACCACGCGCGGTTTGGCGTGGAAGGCGATGCCCAGACCGGCCTCGGAGAGCATCGGGAGGTCATTGGCGCCGTCGCCGACGGCGATCGTCTGGGCCAGGTTCACCCGTTCGGTCTGCGCGATAAGCTTCAGCAGGTCTGCTTTCCGGCGGCCGTCCACCACCTCGCCCACATACCGGCCGGTCAGTTTGCCGTTGTCGTCGATTTCCAGCTCGTTGGCATAGACATAATCGATGCCGTAACGCCGCTGGAGGTATTCTCCGAAATAGGTAAATCCGCCGCTGAGGATGGCAATCTTATAGCCGCAGGTCTTCAGCACGGACATCAGGCGGTCGGTGCCTTCGGTGATGGGCAGATGCTCGGCGATGTCCTTCATCACGCTGACATCCAATCCCTTAAGGAGCGCCACCCGGCGGGTGAAACTCTCCTTGAAGTCGATTTCGCCGCGCATGGCGCTGGCCGTGATGGCCCGCACCTGCTCCCCGACGCCGGCCCGCTCGGCCAGTTCGTCTATGCATTCGGTCTGGATCAGGGTCGAGTCCATATCGAAGCAAATCAGGCGGCGCATCCGGCGATACATATCGTCCTTCTGCAAGGAGAAATCCATCTCCGTTTCGGAGGCCAGCGCCATCAGCCTGGCCTGCATCGCCCCGCGGTCCACCGGCGTTCCCCGCACCGAAAATTCGATGCAGGCCCGCACGTTTTTCTCGGGATTCTTGATGCTCATCCGGCCCGTAAGCCGCTTGATATTATCGATATTCAGGCCTTGCTCGGCAATCACTTCCGTCGCTTTCTGGATCTGCAGGGCCGACAGGCTGCGGCCGATGACGGTCAGGATATAACGGTTCTTGCCCTGGCGGCCGGCCCAGTCTTCGTACTCGTCGTCGGGCACGGGCTCGAAGCCGATGTTCACGCCGAGTTCCGTCGCCTTGAACAGGAGTTCTTTCATCACCTGTCCGGAATAGGTCTCTTCAATGCGGATGAGAATACCCAGGGACAGGGTGCTGTGGATGTCGGCCTGGCCGATATCCAGGATCTGGGCGTCGTATCGGGCAAGGATCTGCATCACGGAAGCGGTCAGGCCTGTCCGGTCCTTCCCCGTAATGCGTATCAGTATCTGCTCTTTCATTTCTTTTCAATCTCTAATCCTACAAAGATAACAAATAACTCCGAAAATACAATCGAAAGGCCGCGGCAAGCACACCGATGGCCGAAGGAACGGGGCAAAAAGAAAGGGGGCAGCCAAAACCTTGGCCACCCCCGATATCGAATAAAAATCAGACTAGGCGATACGTGCCGCTGCGTCCTTGTAGTACTTCTGGTCCACGAAGACATCTTCCTTGTACGGGTTGATGTGACGCTTGCAGGAGACATAGATGATGTAACCCAGGGCAATGACGTTCACGATCAGGGCCAGGGCGCTGACCACGGTCATCGCGGTCGGGTTCGCAGCCACGAGGTCGGTACCCACCGTCTTACCCACGGCAGCGGCCTCTCCGCCGGCAACCTCATAGATCTTCTCAATCGTGGCGATGCCTTCGGGATACTGCACCGGCAGGGTCACCCAATTGAACTTGAAGAAGCCGTCCTTGAAGACTTCCTGGAAGAGCGGGAACACCTGTGCGAACATGCACCAGATAGCCAGCGTGTTGGCGCGGTTCTGGATCCAGCCGCCCTTGTTCCACAGCAGGGCTGCGATCGTCGGGGCGAGGAGCAGGGCGATACCGCAGAACCAGGAGTGGGTCGGGAGGCAGTTGTAGGTGTAGGCGAAGTTCCATACATCATACACCACGATATAGACCCAGGTCATATCCGGCCATACCATATCGGTCTTGTCCTTGGAGGAATACACGGACCACCAGGCGGTCATACAGAAGATATTGAGCAGACCGGCGACACCGTTCATGACATTGTGCCAACCACCATAGAGCCACACACCTTCGCTGGAGAGCCACCACTTGTTCCAGCCCATGACGGCGGACTCGAAGTCGGAGACCACGGCGATCAGGATGTTGATGGCCACGATGATGAACGGGAACGGTTTGAACCAGTGTTCTTTACCGATACCCCAGCCATACTTGATCATCATAAAGCCGATACAGCCGGTGAGCGCGGCATAGAGCTTGGCGTAGTGGAACCAGCCGTTCATGTACAGGTGGGTCTGGTTGTTCAACGCCCACTCCTGTCCCAGATGGGCACCGATGGCGATGGCGACAAAATAAATGGTAAGGGCCGCAGGAATGGCGAAGAACATGACGGCTCCGCCGAATTTGGTCTTGCGGGCAAACTCGTTAAGCAGGATCAGACCGATCAGCACGCCGATCATGGCCAACCACTGCGGAAGGGCATTTGCCCCATAAACATGGAATAACATATTGAATATAAGTTTTAAATGGTTTTAGTTTCGTGATGCAAAAATAAGAATAATCCACCTTTTCAGCAATAAAAACCGCAAAAAAGTAATTATTCTTATCTAAAAATCGACCAAAAAAGAATCTTACAGGGACAAGAGGATATCATTCAGCAAGCCTCCCGCCGTCTGACGCGTACCGGCGCCCGCACCCTGGATGAGCATGGGTGAGGGATAATCGCCCGTCGTGATCAGGATGGCGTTGTCCGTGCCGCGCAGGTTGAACAGCGGGCTGTCCGGCCCGACTTCCTGCAAGCCCACCGTCGCATGCCCCTCGGCATCGGTCGAAGCGACATAGCGCAGCTTCATGCCCTTGGCGGAAGCGGCGGCATAACGCTCGGCGATATCGGCCGGGATCGGCTCCAACGTGACCTGGGACTCCTCCAGCGGAATGCCGGCCTGCCGGCTGAGAATCAGGATCTTACGCAGCACGTCGCGCCCACTCAGATCCACGGACGGGTCAGGCTCCGTATAGCCTTTCAGCCGCGCCTGCTCCACGAGTTCGTCGAAGCCGGTCCCCTGGTAATTGTCCATCAGGTAATTGAGGGTACCTGACAGCACGGCTTCCATCCGCACCAGGGTATCCCCGCTCTGTACCACGCGGTCCAGGGTCACCAGGACCGGCAGGGCCGCACCCGCCGTAGTCTCGTAACGCAGCGTCACGCCGCAGGCCTGGGCCTCGCGCTGGAGGCTGCGGAACTGGGCATAGGTACCCGAGAAGGGAATCTTGTTGCAGGCCACCACGCTGTAGCCGCTATGGAAAAGGTCGGGATAGCGGAATCCGATTTCGGCATCCGCCGTACAATCGACGAAAATGGCGTTTTCCAGGGACAGGGCGCAGAGGGTGTCGGGATAGGACCCGCTCTGCCCGGCTTCCAGCAGTTCGCCGGCCCGGCTCAGGTCAATGCCTTCCGTGTCGATGACATAGCGGCGGCTGTTGGCCAAACCGCAGACCCTCAGTTGTTTACCTGAACGCTTGGCAATAGCCTCGGCATTGTCGCGGAGCATTTCCACCAGTGCCTTCCCCACCCGGCCGTAACCGGCGATGAACAGGGGGATGACCCGGGTGCTGAAACGGTCGAAAAATTCATGGTGGATGGCCCGCAGGGCTTCGGCCGCCCGCTGCGAAGGCACGATGACCGAGATATTCCGCTCGGAGGAGCCCTGCGCCGTGGCACGCACCGGAATGCTGTGGCGGCCCAGTGCGGCCAGCATCTGGCCGGTGGCGCCGCTGTGTCCCAGGATATCGTCCCCGATGACGCACACGATGGAGAAGCCCGTCTCCACTTTCAGCGGATTGAGCTTGCCCAGCGAGATTTCATAGGCGAAGCAGTCGTCCGCCGCCTTCCGGGCCCGCTCGGCGTCCTTTTCGGCCACCGCGATGCACATCGAATGTACAGAAGACGCCTGGGTGATCAGGATGATATTGATGCCGGCATCGCTCAGCGCCTCGAAAAGGCGGTAGGAGAAGCCCGGCACGCCGACCATCCCGCTTCCCTCCAGGGAAATCAGGGCGATCCCTTCGGAATGGGCCAGCCCCGTGACGCCTTCCCGCGCCCGGGGCGGATTCTTCTCCACCAGGGTGCCGGCCGCATCGGGATGGAAAGTATCTTTTACATAAATGGGAATGCCTTCCGCGACGACAGGCTGGATCGTCGGCGGGTAGATGACCTTCGCACCGAAGTGGGAAAGTTCCTGCGCCGCACGGTAGGAAATGTTGGCGATGGTCCGGGCGGTGGGCACGACCTTGGGGTTGGCCGTCATGATACCGGGGACATCGGTCCAGATTTCGACGCGACGGGCATGGATGCCGACGGCGAACAGCGATGCCGTATAGTCGGAACCGCCGCGACCCAGGGTGGTCGTGCGGCCGGCGCGGTCGGATGCGATGAAGCCGGGCACGATGAAGAGTTCCGCCTGCAGATGGGCTTCGACGGCGCTGGCCACCCCGGCGTAGGTCAGGGGCAGGTCCACGGTGCCGTCTTCGTTGGTCTTGACGATGGTCCGGCTGTCCAGCCAGCGGCAGGCCACCCCCAGCGAGAGGAATTTGTCGGCCAGGATCCGCGTGGAGAACAGTTCGCCGAAACTCTCTACGGCCTCCAGGCTCGCCGGGCTGAGTTCCCCGAGCAGATAGACCCCGTAGGTGATTCCTTCCAGCTCGGTAAACAACTGATCGACGGCATCTTGCGTTTTCTTCCTGTATCCCGGGAAGAAGAGGCCGTCGATGATCTTGTGGTGGCGCTCCCGCAGGGCGGCGAGGCTTTCCTTGTAGCTTTCATCCCGCGCGGCGGCCCGTTTTCCGATCTCGATCAGCTGGTCGGTGCATCCGCCGATAGCGGAGCTCACCAGGATGGTCCGGTCCTGTTCGAGGGCCTTCTTGACGATATCAATGACCTGAAGCATCGCTTCAGCGGTGGCGACGGAGGTGCCGCCGAATTTCAACACTTGCATAGCGTTCGTTTTACATCATGTAGCTCTTTCGCGGGGCTTTCCCGCAGCCTTCCCGGTATTCAGCGCCCGGGTGCGCTTATGCGATGATGGCGGCTATCCGCTGCGTTTCGACGAGAAAACCGTCATGACCGAAGTCCGAGGGAATCTCCCGGTAGTCCACCCGCGGGATGAAACAGGCCCATGCCCGTGCCTCTTCCGGCGGGAAAATGTTGTCCGTATCAATGGACACCACCGTCGTGCGGGCCTGGATCCGCGCCAGCGCCTTGTCGATGCCACCACGTCCCCGCCCCAGGTTATGACTGTCCATCATGTCGCACAGGGATTTGTAGCTATAGGCGTCAAAGCCGCGGCGCACCAGTTTTTCGCCCTGGTAGCGCTCGTAGGAGGCCGCCCGGCCGCAGAAGAGCTGGTCCGGGTCCGGTTCGGCCTGGGTCAGCCCATATCCCCGGAAGCAGCGATAACTGATCAGGGCCTGGGCCCGGGCACAACGCAGGCCGGCCTCTCCCCCATGGATGTCGCGCGCCTGCCGGAAGGTCGGATCGGCTTCCAGGGCCATCCGCTGCGCTTCCAGGGTCGCCGCCAGATAGGGCGAAATCCGGGGCGCGGTGGCCATCAGGAAGCATTGTTCGAAAACCTCCGGTTCGGTCACGGCCCATTCCATAGCCTGGTAGCCGCCGACAGAGCTGCCAATCAGCTTATCTATCCGGTTGATTCCCAAATGTTTCCGAACAATGATGCAGGTCTGGACGACGTCCCGGAAGGTCGTGCGCGGGAAATCCAGCAGCCAGGGCTTTCCGGTGGCCGGATTGATGCGGGCCGGTCCTGCCGAGCCGTAGGCCGACCCAAGGATATTGACGCAGACGACAAAATTGCGCTGCGTATCGATGGGCTTCCCGGGGCCGACCATTTGCGGCCACCAGTCTTCCGGGTCGCTGTTGGCCGTCAGGGCATGGCAGATCCAGACGACGGGCATTTCCCCGTCCCAAGCGGGATGGGAGGTATGGTAAACGAGGGGCGCGTCTTCCAGGGCGCCGCCTGCTTCCAGGGGGATATTGACTGTGAGCGTATGTTCAATCATCGGGCGGCATCGAGGGCGTCAGACAAATCCTGGATGATGTCCTGCGGGTCTTCCAGGCCGATGCTCAAACGGATCAGGTCCGGTGCGACGCCGGCCGCACGGAGCTGCTCGTCGCTGAGCTGGCGATGGGTATGGGAAGCGGGATGCAGCACACAGGTGTAGCAGTCCGCCACATGGGTCTCGATGGTAATCAGCTTCAGGGCGTCCAGGAAACGGTTGTCAAAGGCACGGCCGCCTTTCAGGCCGAAGGCCATTACGCCGCAGCAGCCCTCGGGCAGGTATTTCTGCTGCAGGGCATGGAAGCGGTCGCCGGGAAGGCCGGAATAATGGACCCAGGCCACGGCGGGGTGCTTCTCCAGCCACCGGGCCACCTGCAGGGCGCTTTCGCTGTGGCGGCGGATCCGCAGGTGCAGGGTCTGGAGCCCCAGATTGATGTAGAAGGCATTCTGCGGGCTCTGCGTGGAGCCCATATCCCGCATCAGGTGGGTGACGGCCTTGGTGATGAAGGCGGCTTTCCCGAAGCGTTCCGTATAGGTCAGGCCATGATAAGAAGCATCCGGGGTGGTGAGGCCGGGGAATTTTTCGGCATAGCGGGTCCAGGGGAAGTTGCCGCTGTCCACCAGGGCGCCGCCGACGGAGACGCCGTGTCCGTCCATGTATTTGGTCGTGGAATGGGTAACGATGTCGGCTCCCCATTCGAAGGGCCGGCAGAGGACGGGGGTGGCGAAGGTATTATCGACGACAAGGGGCACGCCGTGGCGGTGCGCAACCTTGGCAAACAGTTCGATATCAAGTACTTCTACGCCAGGATTGGAGATGGTCTCGCCGAAGAGCAGTTTGGTCTCGGGGCGGAAGGCGGCGTCGAGCTCGGCTTCGGTGGCTTCGTGGCTGACGAAGGTGACGTCGATGCCGAGGGATTTGAGGGTGACGCCGAAGAGGTTGAAGGTACCGCCGTAGATGTTGTTGGCGCTGACGATGTGGTCGCCGGCGCGGCAGATGTTCAGGACGGCGAACATGTTGGCCGCCTGGCCGGAAGAGGTCAGGACGGCACCTACGCCGCCTTCAAGGTCGGCAATGCGTGCGGCGACGGCATCGCTGGTGGGGTTCTGCAGCCGGGTATAGAAATAGCCGCTGTCTTCCAGGTCGAAGAGCCGGCCCATTTGGTCAGATGTTTCGTATTTGAAGGTCGTGCTTTGCACGATGGGGATTTGACGGGATTCGCCCCGTCCGGGGTGGTAACCCGCATGTACGCAACGGGTGTCGATTTTTGCCATATATAAATTCGTTTATCTTGCAAAGATACGACATCCGCCGGAATCTGCAAACACGGCAAGGGGAAAACTATCGCCGGATGATATCGACACGCCAGGTGGCGCCGAGCTCGAAATTGTTGCGGTGATAGGCGGAATCCCGATAATACACCCCGTGCAGCCGCACATTGTCCCGGCCCCAGGGGAACCACTCGACCCCGCAACCGGCATAGACATACTCCGTCCCCGGGGCGATGACCACGTCATACGGCCGCCCGTCGGCATCGACATTCTCGGCCGCATTGGCCTCATACCCCGCCTTGGCGCAGATATTCCAGTTCCCCAGGCTGTATATCAACTTGGAAATCAAGGTAAAATCGCTCATGAAAAAGCGCTTCTGCCCGAAACCCGAGCGGTTCATGATATCCACGTCGAAGAGCAGGTCGCCGAACTGCATGTGGTTGCCCAGCGCAATATAATTGACGAAACGCCTGTCCTGGTCCTGCACGAAATTCACCGACCAGATGGTCTGCCACCACGGGAAGAAACGCCCGCACCAGGCCAGGTTGTAGGCATAGATCGTCTGGAAGCCCAGCGACAGGGGCGAATTGCAGATCTGCATGACCAGGCGCTGGTTCTCATTGAAATGATAGGTCACCGAGCCGCCGAAGGTGAAGCCCTGATACAGGTTCTGGCAGAACTTGCTGTAATAATAGACGTCGATCGGCACCGCATCGTACTCATATCCGCCAATCAGCACGGCATGCTTGCCGAAAAGAAAACTCCACTTCGGGGAAGCCTGCCAGTTGATATACATGAAATCCGTCGCATTGAACATGTTCTTCTCGTCGAAGACCTTCTTGTTCAGCCGCTGGCGGATCCGATAATCCACCGTCGGGGTGATGTGCCCGAGCAGATGGAGGTTCAGATAATCTCCCGTGACCTGGCTGTTATAGACGCCGTCCTCCGTCTCCTGGTGGAATGTGGCCCGCATGTCGATGTAGAAACGGTCCACCCAGCCCGGTGTTTCCGTTTTCTGTTGTGCCAAAAGGATGAATGTCTGGCCGATAAAGGCTATTATCAGTAAGGCTTTTCGCATTTTTGATTATAATTTGTTACGAAAGTACAGAAAAATTTTGATATTTCAATGAAAATCGTGAAATTTGAACGGAAAAACTAAAACAAATGACTGATATCCTCAAACCTCTGGCCACGTGGAAGTTCTGGAAAGAACTGATTATCATGACGTTGGGTATATCCTTCGGCGCGGCTGCCGTGTATTATTTCCTGATGCCGAGCAAACTCATCATCGGGAGTATCTCCGGTTTCTCCATCGTGCTGGCGGATATTTTCGCCAAGTTCGGCCTGACCGTCAAAGTGTCCACGCTGATCGTTGTCATCAACGCCGTCCTCCTGGTCATGGCCTGGTTCATGATCGGGCACGAATTCGGCCTGAAAACAGTCTATACCGCGCTGATCCTCGGACCGCTCATCGACATGTGGGCCGCCATCCTCCCCTACGAGAAGCTCATCACGGACGGGACCTCCGTCATGAACGACCCCTGGTTCGACCTGCTCTGCTTCGTGCTGATGCTGAGCATCTCACAGGCCATCCTGTTCCGCATCAACGCCTCCACCGGCGGGCTGGATATCCTCGCCAAAATCGTCAACAAGTATTTCCACTTCGATATCGGCACCTCGGTGACGATCGCGGGCGCCATCATCTGCTGCACCGCCTTCGCCATCAACCCCTTCCGCATGGTCGTCATCGGCCTTATCGGCACCTGGATCAACGGCATCGCCGTGGACTATTTCACCGATACGCTCAACAAACGCAAACGCGTCTGCGTCATCAGCGACCGGCATGAGGAAATCCGCAAGTACATCATCGAAGACCTCCAGCGCGGCTGCAGCCTGTATGACATCCGGGGCGGATTCTCCCAGGAGCACAAGGTCGAGGTCGTGGCGCTGCTGACCCAGGACGAATATGCCGCCCTGCTCAACTTCCTGAAAGAGAAACAGTTCGATAATTGCTTCATCACGGCCGGCAACGTCAGCGAGATCTACGGCAACTGGAATCAGCACAAAAAACAAACTTTAGGAACGAAGAGATAATCAGCCGCCAGAGATAATCAGCCGCCTCGTTTCAAAACCCGTGGCCGCCCGTGGTTGAAATGAGGCAGCAGATTATCTCGGAATAGCTATTTTTTTGCAAGAGTCGCTGGGTAATCTGCATTTTTTGATTATCTTTGTATCCCGTATTAAAACCAAATCGCTATGCAATACGGGTTCGACAACGCCAAATACCTCAAAATCCAATCGGAACACATCAAGGAGCGCATCGCCCGCTTCGGGGACAAACTGTACATGGAATTCGGCGGCAAACTATTCGACGATTACCATGCCAGCCGCGTCCTGCCGGGTTTTGAGCCCGACAGCAAACTGAAAATGCTGATGCAGATGAAAGATGACGCCGAAATCGTCATCGTCATCAGCGCCGTCGATATCGAAAAGAACAAAGTCCGCAGCGATTTGGGCATTACCTACGACGTCGATGTCCTCCGCCTCCGGGACGAATTCATCTCGCGCGGGCTCTATGTCAACTCCGTCGTCATCACCCACGTCAACGGCCAGCCCAGCGCCGACGCCTACCGTAAACGCCTGGAAAACATGGGCATTACGGTCTATTACCACCACACCATCGAAGGCTATCCCCACAATGTCGCCCTGATCGACTCCGAAGAAGGATTCGGCCGCAACGACTACGTCAAGACCACCCGCCCGCTGGTCGTGGTGACGGCCCCGGGACCCGGCAGCGGCAAAATGGCCGTCTGCCTGAGCCAGCTCTACCAGGAAAACAAACGGGGCATCAAGGCGGGATATGCCAAATTCGAGACCTTCCCGATCTGGAATCTGCCCCTCGCCCACCCCATCAACATCGCCTACGAGGCCGCCACGGCCGACCTCGAAGACGTCAACATGATCGACCCCTTCCACCTGGAAGCCTACGGAAACACCGCCGTCAACTACAACCGGGACATCGAAATCTTCCCGGTCATGAACGCCCTCTTCGACGACATCTACGGCGAGAACCCCTACAAGTCGCCGACGGACATGGGCGTAAACATGGTCGGCTACTGCATCCAGGACGATGCCGTCTGCTGCGAAGCTTCCCGCCAGGAAATCATCCGCCGCTACTACACCGCCCTGTGCAACTTCGCCGACGGCAAGGCCACGGAATCCGAAGTCACCAAGATTTCGCTGCTGATGAAACGGGCGCGGATCGCCACCGCCGAACGCAGATGCACCGTCGCCGCCCGGGAACGCCTGGAGAAATCCGGCGTCGCCTCCGCCGCCATTGAAATGCCCGACGGCACCCTGATTTCCGCCGAAACCAGTCCCCTCCTGGGGCCCAGCGCAGCCCTGCTACTCAACGCCCTGAAACACCTGGCCGGCATCGCCCACAACGTCAAGCTGATTCCCCAGCAGATGATCGCCCCGATCCAGAAGACCAAGGTCACCTACCTGCACGGCCACAACCCCCGCCTGCACACGGACGAAGTCCTGGTCGCCATCTCCATGATGAGCCTGATCGACGAAAACTGCAAACTGGCCCTGGAACAGCTTCCCGCCCTGGAAGGATGCCAGGTCCATTCCTGCGTGATGCTCAGCGAGGTGGACCGCAAGACTTTCCACAAACTGGGCGTAGGCCTGACCTGCGACCCGGTCCGTAAAATACCCAAGCGATAACGACTATGCTGATACCCACCCTGGCAGCCCTGGCTCCGGCCCTGTTGCTGCTGTTCTACATCTACCACAAAGACTTCAACCCGGAACCCAAACGCCTGGTTGTCAAAGGCTTTTTCTTCGGCGCCATCGCCACCTTCGTCTCGACCCTGATTTCAGGACCGCTGATGCGTGCCGGATTCTTTTCGCTGGAACCCCAGGGCATCTGGGAATGCGTGAAGGTGTCCTTCCTGGGCGCCGCCATCCCCGAAGAATGCGCCAAACTCCTGATGCTGTGGCTGTTGCTCCGGAACTGCGCCGAATTTGACGAACGCTTCGACGGCATCGTCTATGCGGCCGCCATCGGCCTGGGCTTCGCCGCATTCGAGAATGTCCAGTATGTCATCGCCGCCGGCGCCGACTGGTTCACCGTCAGCGTCAGCCGCGCCCTGCTGGCCGTCCCCGGCCACTTCGCCTTCGCCGTCGTGATGGGTTACTATTACTCCCTGCAGCATTTCTACGGCGCCTCCGCGCCCGCCGGCACCAAAGCCAAAATCCTGCTCTACCCCATCCTGCTGCACGGCATCTATGACTCCATCGCCTTCATCAGCAACCTCAATCCCATCTTCTCCGGAATCGGGACCCTGGTACTGCTGTACTTCTGCTACCGCCTGTTCAAAGCCACACGCCAGCGCATCCAGAACGTCGCCGCCGACAGCGACCTGCGGGCGCGGATCATGGCGGACGCCGCCCCCTGGGACGATACCCCTGACGAACAATAAACCCACAAAACGAATCATAACATCATGAAACACAATTGGATAAGCATTCTTGCCGCCGCCGTCCTCCTGCTGGGGGCCTGTGGCCGCCAATATTCCCCCGTTGAACAAGCCGTCATCGACCATGTCCAAGCCCAGGTCGGTGCCGACAGCAAACTGATGGTGACCAAGATCGCCGTCGAGGATTCCCTCACCTACGGTCAGCTGCTGGAGCAGCGCATCAAGGCTTTCGAAGTCAAATACCAGCAGGACAACAAGTTCCTGGAGAAATCCGTCGCCAAGAACAACATCAAGAAAATCAATCAGTTCGACGAAGCCAAACGGAAGGATCTCGTGATCCTGGACGCCCTGCGCAAGATGGACCTCGGTCCGAAAGCAAGCGAAGTCGTCTGCTATGACGTCGCCTTCTCCGGCAAAGCTTCTACCTCCGGAACCGAAACCGTCTTCGACGGGTATTATGCCGCCGTATCCCCCCAGGGAGAGGTCCTGAGCCTGACCCCCGGCCAGAAAGGGCTGCATAAGGGCTTTGGCAAATTCCTGCCCGGCTATTCCGACATCCTGGACCGGGCCGGCGTCGAGGACGGTCCGGCACGCGACGAAAATGATCCGAGCAACAAATAAGGCCCTATGGATATCGTGATTACCCTCCTGCTGATTCTCTTTTTCTGCCTGACGCCGGCTTTGGTGCTCTGGCTGAGCCGCAGGATAAAGTGGCTGGGTAAAATAGACCCCATCCTCATCCTGTATTTCATCGGGGCCATCATCGCCAACATCGGCGTGCTGCCCCAGCATCCGGCCACGCAGAAGGTACAGGACCTGCTGTCCAACGCGATGGTGCCGCTGGCGATTCCCCTGATGCTGTTCTCTTTCACCTACCGCAAGAGCGAGACGCGCGACGTGCTCATCGCCATGATTACGGGCCTGGTGGCCGTGGTCATCGGCGTGGTGGCCGGCTATCCCATCTTCGCCAAGCATATCCAGGACGCGCCCACCGTGGCCGGAATGTACACCGCCTGCCTGACCGGCGGCACCGTCAACATGGCGGCTGTCAGCCAGATGCTCGGGGTGGAAGGCCAGCGCTATGCCCTGCTGAATACCTACGACATGATGGTGTCCTTCGTTTATCTGGTCTTCATCATGGCCGCCGGTATCAAGATTGCGCGTAAATTCCTGCCGGTCAAGACCTTGGAGCACGACGCCGCGGCCATCCAGGCCGAACTGGAAAAGGCCGGGCAGAACCCCTATGCGGGCCTGTTCACCCGCGCCGGCATGCGCGACGTGCTGATGCTGCTGGGCGTGACCGTCGTCATCATCGGCCTGTCCGCCGGCATCGGCCTCGGACTGTCCAAGCTGCTGCCCGGCACCTTCATGATGTTCTTCATCCTGGCCATCACCACGCTGGGCATCGCGGCTTCCTTCAACAAGAAGATCCATACGCTCCGCTACGGCTACGACGTCGGGATGTATTTCATCTATATCTTCAGCCTCGTGGTGGCCTCGATGGCCAACATCCGGGCGCTGGACTTCTCGGGAGCCCTCTATAGGGACACCTGCAAACTTCCGGGTATAAATATTTGTAGAAACTGAGTAACTGGGGTATCTTTGCATAGATATAACCTCTATGCATATGTCCAGCGACTTACAGTTCAAGATCTACGAAGACTTCCTTCATTACTTTCTT
>JAFUWX010000015.1 GCA_017471025.1 Bacteroidales bacterium | reverse complement strand
CGTTCCGGACAACGTGGGCGGCCGTTTCTCCGTGCTGACCCCCGTCGGATTGCTGCCTATCGCCGTGGCCGGATTCGATATCCGCGCCCTGCTCGCAGGGGCGGCCGAGATGCAGAAAGCCCTCGCCGTCAAGTCCGCGGACAACGCGGCGGTGCAGTATGCGGCCATGCGCAACCTCCTCTATACCGAATATGGCAAGAAGGTGGAAATCCTGGTCACCTACAACCCCAAGTTCCAGTACCTGGGCGAATGGTGGAAACAGCTCTACGGTGAGTCCGAAGGCAAGGAAGGCAAGGGCATCTTCCCCGCTTCCGTCAACAACACCGCCGACCTCCACTCCATGGGTCAGTATATCCAGGAAGGCGACCGCATCCTCTTCGAGACCGTCATCAACATCGAGAAGAGCAACCGCAGCGTCGTCATCGGCACCGATCCGCAGAACCTCGACCAGCTCAACTACCTCGCCGGCCAGCATGTGGAGCATTGCGGCGCCATGGCCCAACTCGGCACCAAGCTCGCCCACATCGACGGCGGCGTGCCCCAGATGGAGGTCAGCATCGAGCGCATCAACGAGGCCAACCTCGGCGGCCTGTTCTATTTCTTCGAATTCGCCTGTGGCATAAGCGCTTACACCCTGGGTGTCAATCCGTTCAACCAGCCCGGCGTGGAGGCTTACAAGAAAAATATGTTCGCCCTGCTCGGCAAGCCGGGCTACGAGCAGCTCAGCGCCCAGATCCGCGAACGTCTGTAATCATGAACGACGGCAGGGTGGCCCGCCGGTTCTTTCCCGAAGGATTCCGGGCTGGAACCGCACCGGGCCACCCGCCTCTTTATCCAAGCACCATGGCAGCGCAAGAACAACTTCCGGGCCTGGCCCTTTCCGCCGTGCCCGAGACGGGCGGACAGCCCGCCGGGACATTGCCCGGCATGGCCGGAGAAGGCATCCACGCCGGATTCCCCTCCCCGGCACAGGACTATATGCACGAAGGACTGGACCTCAACCGTGAACTGGTCCGGCATCCGGCGGCCACCTTCTACGGACGGGTGGTGGGCGATTCCATGGTCGATGCCGGGGTCGATGAAGGCGATATCCTGGTGATAGACAAGTCGTTGGAGCCCAAGGAAGGTGACATGGCCGTCTGCTTCGTGGACGGGGAGTTCGCCCTGAAATTCATCTCCTTCCATGCCCCGGACGCCCCGGCGAAGCCCGCGAAAAAGGCCCGGAGCTCCTTCAACATCCTCCCCCGCAAAGAGCTTTGGCTCCTGCCCGCCAACGCCGCCTACGCCCCCATCCACGTCACGGAGTCGAACGACTTCACGGTCTGGGGCGTGGTCACGCATGTGATCAAATCCGTCTGGAGGGAGCACTGACATGCGCTACGCCCTGGTCGATTGCAACAACTTTTTCGTGTCCTGCGAACGCGCTTTCCAGCCCGAACTGGAAGGACGGCCCGTCGTGGTCCTGTCCAACAACGACGGCTGCGTGGTCGCCCGCAGCAACGAAAGCAAGGCCATGGGCATCAAGATGGGGACGCCCTTCTTCCAGGTCAAGGAACTGGTCGATGCCGGCCGCCTGGAGGTCCGCAGTTCGAATTACGCCCTGTACGGCGACCTGTCCGACCGCGTGATGCACCTGCTGGCCGACACCGCCCCGCGCATCGAAATCTACTCGATCGACGAGGCCTTCATGCTGCTGGAAGGCATTGAAGAGCAGCAGGTTAATCCCCTCTGCAGCGACCTGGTGCACCGCGTCCGCCAATGGGTGGGCATTCCGGTCAGCGTCGGCATCGCCCAGACGAAGACCCTCGCGAAGGTCGCCAACCATTTCGCCAAGAAATACCCCGGATACAAAGGCGTATGCCGCATCGAGACGCCCCGGCAGCGAGAAAAGGCCCTGTCGCTGACGCCGGTGGACGATGTCTGGGGCATCGGCTGGCGCATGGGGCCGAAGCTCAAGGGCATGGGCATCCAGACCGCGCTCGATTTCGCGCAGCGCCCCCTCGAATGGGTGCATAAACTCATGGGAATCACCGGCGTACGGACATGGAAAGAACTTCACGGCGAAGCCGCCGTGCAGGAGGAAAGCACCCAGCGCAAGCAGTCCATCTGCACCTCCCGCTCATTCGCCGACATGACGGGCGACCTGGAAGAACTCTCGCTCAAGGTATCGGATTTCGCCGCAATGTGCGCGCGGAAACTCCGCCAGGAAAACTCCGCGGCCTACGCCGTCACGACCTTCCTCTATACCAACCGTTTCCGCGAGGACCTGGACCAGTACTACCCTTCCGCCACCATCCGCCTGCCGGTCCCGGCGAGCAGCGCGCAGGAAATCGTCGGTGCCGCGCTCAAGGCCCTGCGGACCATCTACCGGCCGTCTTTCCTGTATAAGAAAGCCGGCGTAATCGTCCATGATACGGTCGCTGCCGACGCCATCCAGGGGGCCCTGTTCGAATATGACGATGCCGCCCGTATCCGGAACGACAAACTCTCCGCCCTGATGGACAGCATCAATACCGAGGGGCGCAACCTGCTCCGCCTGGCGACCCAGCGGCCGGGCCATTATGCCGACGGCATCCGGCGCGAGCACTGTTCCAAGCTCTATTCCACCGCCTGGTCGGACATCCTGGAAATCCACTGAGCCGCCCTGGCAGCCTATCCTTCTTCGCTTGCGCGGGCAGCGGCCCAGAGCCGGTCCACCACTTCGCGTACCTCGTCATAGCCATAGCCCCGGGAAAGGGCGAATCGCAACAGCTTGAGCTTACCTTGCGGGTCCTGGGCCAGCAGGCGGCATTTCGCGGCGAGTACGGACTCCATCTTGCGGGAAGCGGCTCCCGTGTCCAGCTGGTCCAGGGCATCCCGGATGGTCTCCCGGGCAATCCCCTTGCCCGAAAGGGCATAGGCGATCTTCGTCGCGCCCCAGCCGCTCAGGGAGGCCTTCTCCCGGGCGAAAGCCTCGGCATAACGGCGGTCATCCACGAAGCGGTCCGCCACCAGCGACGCGACCATTTCTTCCGCCAGCGCGGCATCCCCTTCAACCGCCTTCAGCGCCTTGGCGCGGATATCGCGCACGCAGTACTCGCGCCGCACGCACTGGGCCTGCAAGCGGGATAATACCTTCAGCCATTTCTCTTCCATAGGCGATGAATTCGCTTTTTTGACGTGATTATCCTGGCGCTATGCGCCTTATTGGATAACACAAATTAAAGTAATATGAGTAAAATTATTATGCACATTTCCGGGTCTGAAACTGCTGAAATCGCGACACAACCGCTCGGCCAACCTCCCCTAAAAATCAAATCCGATGCCGACATACGCCCCCACCGCGCGGGTCAGCGAGGACCAGCTCAGGTTCAGGCGGATGGGGCCGACCACGGAGTTGTACGCATATTCCAAACCGGCCCCGATGAAGGCCGAAGACTCCTCTTTCTTGAGCAGATTCCGAAGGGAAGACGAGCAGTAACCCGCGTTGACGATGCCGGATAAAAAGTTGTTTTTGAAGAGTTTGAAACGAAGGTCCGTGCCCGCCACGCCGACCACCTGCGGCAAGGCATAAGCATAGTTGACCCCGATGAAGGGAATCTGGTAATCCAGGTACCGCCCCGCAATCCGGCCGCCCACCGTGTTGACAAAGGGCAGCGGAATGTCTTCGCCCAACAGGATGCGCAGGTTCACAAACGGCAGCATGGCGAAGGGCCCCGCCGACACCGCTACGCCCTTGGTATCCAGCTTGAAACTGTGGAAAGGCTGGATTTTCTGCCGCAGTCCGGCGAAGACCCAGCGGTACTCAAAGGCCGCCTGCCAGCCGGAATGGGGATAATAGGCCACATCGAAGGAATCCGCCCGGCCATCGAGAAAGACCGAGGTATAGACATTGGAGAAGGCGTTCACGTCATACTCGGAAGACACCTTTTCCGCCATGATGGACGCGATGTCGAAATAGTCCAGGTTGGCCCCCAGCTTCAGGTCGAAATACTTCCACTTGATGTTGGACACATACGCCTGCGCGTTGATGTTGAAATAGGACGTTTTCAGGCGGTTGTCCGACCCCACCATGAAAGGCTTGAACAGGGCCGAGGTGAAGTTCTGGCCCATCATGAACTGGTTGCGATCGACATAGCGGAAGCCCGTCTTGAAATTCAGGGTCGGGCCGCTTTTCATCATATAATAATAGTGCAGGTCGGCCTTGGGGTTCGTGCCCACCTTGAGCGTCAGGTCCAGGGCATGCCCCTGGATGCTGTGTACGTTCAGACCCACGTTCAGCAGCAGGGCGATCATCTCTTCCGAGTCGAAGCGCCCGCCGATGCCGAACTGGTGGATGGGGCCCTTCTTGCAGTTGAAACGCAGGCGGTACGGCGCCTCCTTGCCCAGCAGTTCGTAGGTCACATAGTCAAAAGCCTTTGTCCCATAGATGGTTGCGACGGCGTCCTCCATCTGCGTCTGCCCCAGGGTCTGCCCGGCCCGGATATGCAGCATCTTCATCAGATACTGGCTTTCCGCATCGGTCACCCCGGTGATTTCCACCCCGGACACGATCACCGGCGTGCGGCCGATGTCGATGGCCTTGCGGGCGCGCAGCACCAGGGAATCCGGACCCACCAACTCCTTGAGGGCCTGAAGGTTCTCCCCTTCCCGGACGGCCGCCAGATAGCCCTGCCGCTTGATGGGACCTGCATCGTCGAAACTCAGCATCCCGTAGCCGCTCAGGTCCGGTTTGACCGTCACTTCCGTCTTGCGGACATTGTCTTCGTAGGAGCTTCTGCCCAGCATGTCGATGCCCTGCATCAGAATGTCCCCCAGGTTGTTCAGCCCCTCGTAGTCGAGGAAGCCCGAAGACAGATCCACGCCGATAATGAAGTCCGCCCCCATGCGGCGTGCCAGGTCGGTCGGATAATTGTTGCGCATGCCGCCGTCCAGCAGCACCATGCCGTCCGTGCGGACGGGGGTGAACAGGCCGGGGATGGACATGGTGGAGCGCAGGGCCGTATTCAGCTTGCCCGAGGTCCAGACCTTCTCCTTGGACGTGACCATTTCCGTCGCCACGCAGACGTAGGGTATCGGCAGGTCGAAGAAATCCATCTCATCCTGATACCCTACCGTCAGGGCGCTGAAAATGTTGTTGACATTCTGTCCATAGACAAAGCCCGACGGAAGGCTGCCCAGCAGGTTTTTGCTCACCGCCTCGGAGACGTCCGTCCCGCTTTCCGCGCCCAGGTGCAGGTCGGCGTAACGCCGTTCGGTGAGCGCGGTCTCGTTGCGCCGGGAATAATAAAAGGGAAAGGACAGGACGTATTTCTCGTTGTAGCGGTTGATGTTGTAATTCATGTAGCTGCGCGGCAGCCGGTCGCTCAGGGACAGGCCCCAGTCGAAGGACGAGGTAATGGAATCGACTTCGTGCTGGTTGTAGCCGACGGCATACATGCCGCCGATCAAGCCGCCCATGCTCGTGCCGACGATCAGATCGACGGGGATTTTCAGCGAATCGATATACTGCATGACGCCGATATGGGCCAGGCCTTTGGCCCCGCCGCCGCTCAGCACGACGGCCACCGTGGGCCGGTGCGCCCGGATCCGGTCCATCCGCGCACGGATTTCCCGGAGGGCCAGCGAGTCCGACACCGGGTCGATGCCATAGCGCAGACGCCGCTGCTGTCCGCGAAGGGGCAGCAGCGCAAGGACCAGGGTCAACAAAAGCAGGATGCGTTTCATGATGCCTTCTCCCCGTTTTTGCCGGCCAGCATGCCGCAGGCCGCGTAAATATCTTCTCCGCGCGAGGCGCGGATGGTCGCCGTCAGACCGGCCTTGGTCAGGGTATCGCGGAAGTATTCCATGATGTGGTCCGACGCCGTATCATACGGAAAATCAGGTACTTTATGGAAACGGATGAGGTTCACCCGGCATTCCAGCCCGCGCAGGAGCTTGACCAGCGCCTCGGCATGGCGGCGGGTATCGTTCAGCCCGGCGAACATCGTATATTCGAAGCTCACCCGGCGCTGCCCGGTGAAATCGTAGCGGCGGATCAGCTCCACCACCTGCTCCAGGGGCCATGCCTTCTGCACCGGCATCAGGCTGGCGCGTTCCTCCCCGAAGGGGTCATGCAGGCTGATGGCCAGGTGGCAGCGGCTCTCGTCCAGGAAACGCTGGAGGTTGGGCAGCACCCCGATGGAGGACAGGGTAATCCGCTTAGGGCTCCAGGCGAAGCCCCAGGGCGCGGTCAGGATCTCGATGGCCCGCCGCACATTCTCGTAATTGTCCAGCGGTTCGCCCATGCCCATGAACACGACATTGGTCAGCTCGTCCGACTCGTCCACGGCAATCAGCTGGGAAATGATGTCCCCCGCGCTGAGGTGGCCGTGGAAGCCCTGGCGGCCGGTCATGCAGAAGCGGCAGCCCATCTTGCAGCCGGCCTGGGAGGAGATGCACAGGGTACGGCGGTCCCCGTCAGGGATCATCACCGCCTCGATGGCGCTGCGCTCCAGGGCGGGGTCCCCATCCTCGGCATGCAGCCCGGGAAGATGGGAGCAGAGGGCCGGGAAGAGATATTTCTTCGTCCCGTCGCGGGATATCTGACAGGTCAGGGGTTCGGCCACGCCGACTTCGTATTTCTGTTCCAGGCGCGCGCGGCCCTCCTTCGACAAATTGGTCATCTGGGCGATGGACCGGACTTTTTTCTGATAGATCCAGGACGCCATCTGCCCTCCTGCATAAGCAGGAAGCCCCTCCGCGAGGGCGATCTCCCGAAGCTCATCCGGCGTCCTGCCGAGCAGTTTCATTCTTTTTTCCATAACAGCACAAAAATACGCAAAAAAAATTTCAGAATGCATTGTTTTTCGCTAACTTTGCGGGAAAGGGAATGGATTTTCCCGGTAACATAAACTAAAACGACATTCTTATGGCTAAAGAAGCAGTACAAGACGGCGCGCTGGCCAATGCAGGGAAGTTGAAGGCATTGCAGGCGACGATTGACAAGATTGAAAAAGATTTCGGGAAGGGAACGATTATGAAGCTGGGGGATCAGCCACAGTGGGATGTTCAAGTTATCCCGAGCGGGTCCATCGCCCTGGACCACGCCCTGGGGATCGGCGGCTACCCGCGCGGCCGCATCATCGAGATTTACGGACCGGAGTCCAGCGGTAAGACGACCCTGGCCATCCACGCCATCGCCGAAGCGCAGAAGTTGGGCGGCATCGCCGCGATGATCGACGCGGAGCATGCCTTCGACCGCAGCTACGCCAAGGCCCTGGGCGTCGATCTGGAGACCCTGCTCATTTCGCAGCCGGACAACGGCGAGCAGGCCCTTGAAATCGCCGACAACCTCATCCGTTCGGGCGCCATCGACATCATCGTCATCGACTCCGTGGCGGCCCTGACGCCGAAGGCGGAAATCGAAGGCGAAATGGGCGACAACAAAGTCGGCCTGCAGGCCCGCCTGATGAGCCAGGCCCTGCGCAAGCTGACCGCAAACATCAGCAAGACAAATACATGCTGCATTTTCATCAACCAGTTGCGCGAGAAGATCGGCATCATGTTCGGCAACCCGGAGACCACCACCGGCGGCAACGCCCTGAAGTTCTACG
>JAFUWX010000014.1 GCA_017471025.1 Bacteroidales bacterium | reverse complement strand
TCTGGCAGAAGGAAACTGGACATAAATACATACGCTTGGGGGTCAATGGATGTCTTTTTCATGTGTGCAAAGTTATAACTTTACGCGTAATAAACACGTACCCAAGACCTTTTTTCCACGGAAAAATCCAGGTGAGCCACAGATGCACCAGGGGAAATTGTTTAGTAGGCTGGTAACCAGCACTTTGCCGCTCACGGAAAAAACCGCCGGAACGGGCAAAGCGCCGGCAAGAAATTACTTCACGAACATCACGGCTTCGGCGATGGAGTTGAGCTTGGTATCTACGCTGTCCGCGCGGCTGGCAAGGATACAAGGAACTTTCGTACCCACCAGCATACCGGCCTGACGCACGCCTGTCGCCAGTTTCGAATTGGTCTTCCAGAAGACGTTCGCGGATTCGATGTTCGGGAATACGAGACAGTCGGCATCGCCGGCCACCGGGCTCGTCAGCTTCTTGATCTGGACGGATTCGCTGTCGATGGCGACATCCAGTGCCAGCGGGCCGTCACCGATGCAGGACTTGATCTGGCCGCGGTCGCACATCTTGGCGAGCATGGCGCCTTCCATGCAGGCGGGCATGCTGTCCAGCATCTGCTCGGAAGCGGCGATGAAGGCCACCTTCGGTTTGGCGATGCCGAAAGCCCGGGCCACATCGGTCACGAAACCGGTCATCTTGACTTTCTGCCGGAAATCCGGAGCCGGAATCACGGCCATGTCCGTCAGGAAGATGAGCTTATGATAGTTGGGGTTCTCGATCACGCCGACATGGCTCAGCAAGCCCTTGGGCGGCAGCAGACCGGTCTCTTTGTTGAGAATGGCACGCAGGAACTTGTCCGTCGAGCAAAGGCCCTTCATCAGGACATCGCCCTCGCCGTCATGCACCATCTGCACGGCCTTGGCCACGGCTTTCAGTTCGACGGGTTCGTGGACGATTTCAAACTGCTCCGGCGCGACGCCGATCTTGGCGCAGACTTCGCGGATCATCGCCTCGTCGCCGACGAGGACCACCTTCACGATACCCAGCTCAGCCGCCTTGGCAGCCGCCTCGATCGTATGTTCATCGACGGCCCATGCGGCCACCATTTTCTTGCAGACGCCCTTTGCCTTCAGCTCTGCAAATACATCTTTGAAACTTGCAATCATATAATCATATCGTATTAATCTTCGAGTTCTGAAACAATGTGCATCGTATCGCGGGCGATAACGAGCTCCTCGTCCGTGGTGATGAGCGCCACCTTGACCTTGGAGTCGGGCAGCGAGATGATGGCGTCCTCGCCGAAGGCCACATTCGCCTCATAGTCGAATTTCAGGCCCAGGTGCGTAAAGTTCTCGCAGACGCGGCGGCGCAGGCGGCCGTTATGCTCTCCGATGCCACCGGTAAAGACAATCAGGTCAACGCCATCCATGACGGCGACGTACATACCGATGTTCTTGATCAGGTCATACACCAGCTTCTTGAGGGCCAGCTTGGCCTTCGGATCGCCGGAAGCGGCCAGGTCGCTGAGGTCGCGGCAGTCGGACGTCTTGCCGGACAGACCCAGGAAACCGCTCTTCTTGTTCATGATGGTCGTCATCTCGTCCGGAGTAAGGTTCTCCTTCTTCATGATATACGGGATGATGTTGGCGTCGATATTGCCGCAGCGGGTGCCCATGATCATGCCTTCGAGCGGGGTGAAGCCCATGGAAGTATCCACGACCTTGCCGTTCAGGATGGCGGTCACGGAACTGCCGTTGCCGATGTGGCAGGTGATGATCTTGGAGTGGTTGATGTCGATGCCGCAGAACTTGGCGCCTTTGTTGGCGACGAACTGGTGGCTGGTGCCATGGGCGCCATACCGGCGGACATGGTATTTTTCGTAATACTCATACGGCAGGGCATACATATAGGCGTAGGCCGGCATCGTCTGGTGGAAGGCCGTGTCGAAGGTCACCACCTGGGGCACGGAAGGAAGCACTTCCTGGACGGCCCGGATGCCCAGCAGATGCGCCGGATTGTGCAGCGGGGCGAAGTCGCAGCAGATTTCGATCTTCTTCAGGACGTCTTCGTTGACGAGCGCGCTGCCGGAGAAGAAATCCGCACCCTGCACGATACGGTGGCCGACCGCTTCAATGTCATCCATCGATTTGAGCACGCCGGTCTCCGGGTGGGTGAGGGCGTCCAGAACCAGCTTCATACCTACCTTATGGTCGGGAACCGGAAGGTCGAGGACGATGGCCTCCTTGCCGGTGGGTTTATATTGGAAAATACCGGATTCCAGGCCGATTTTCTCTACGATACCTTTGGCGATGAGGTCATAGACATCATCGTTTTTCATGTCCAGCAACTGGTACTTGATGGAGGAGCTGCCGCAGTTGATTACAAGTATGATCATATTTTTTGATATTTCTTTGGCAAAGTTAACGAATAATCACTATTTTAGCAAAAGTTTTTAAGGAATGGGGCGATGACGGATCAGAAGGATATCGTAGGGATTTCCCTGCCGCTTGCGGCGGGTGCAGGGGCTGGAGCCCTGCTGGTCGCCCGATGCCTTCCCGGGCTGCTCTACCCGGCCGGGGCCGTCGCCTTGTCGCTGGTTATCGCCTGCGGATTTTTCTCCCTGAAATACAAGAATTTACTCTCGGTAGCCCTGCTGTTTCTCTGCACCGGTTTCTTTTGCATGCTGACCTGGCAGCTGGGAACGGCCGGCACGCCCACGACACAACCCGGCTCCATCGTCCGGGCCGGGGAGCGCCTCCGCGCGGCGGTCGAGGCCATTCCCTGGCCCAGCGAAAGCAGCGGAGCCCTGGTCAAAGCGCTCACCACCGGCGACCGCAGCGCGCTGGACAAGGAGACGGTCCGGATTTTCCGCAGCAGCGGAGCCGCCCATCTGTTGGCGCTTTCCGGCATGCATCTGGGCATTATCTACTTGATGCTGACGGGCTTGCTGAGGCCGCTGGGACATGGCCGCCGGGCCAGGGTGCTGCGCTATGGGGTGGTCGTGTGCGGCTGCGGCGCCTATGCCCTGCTCACCGGCAGCGGCCCCTCCATCGTGCGGGCCGCCTTGTTCATCTTCCTGTGGGAAACGGCCAAGTTGCTGGGACGCAGGCCCGATGCGATGCGCGTCTGGTGCGGCGGGCTTATCCTGCAGCTGGCGCTGAATCCCTCCGTCATCACCCAACTCGGCTTCCAGCTTTCCTACCTGGCCATGGCAGGCATCTTCCTGCTGTTCCCGCTGCTGCGGGACGGATATCCTTCCGAAGGGAGGGTCTCCGACCGGCTGAACCTGCCCAGGCGCATCTGGGATGCCCTGGCGCTGGCCATTTCCTGCCAGTTCTTTACGGCCCCGCTCAGTTGGCTGACCTTCGGGACTTTTCCGACCTATTTCCTACTGACGAACCTGTTGGCGATGCCCCTGACCACCGTGCTGATGGGCTGCGCCGTCAGCACGATCCTACTGTCCGTCCTGGGCTGCTGCCCCGACGTACTGATCCAGGCAACGGATATGCTTTGCCAGGGTCTGATCCAGACCCTGAGCATCATCGCTTCCTTGTAAAGGGTTGAAACTTAGCGGATGCAACGGACAGACGCGGCGAAATGCGTCTTGTCGGCAACCCCGACCATGACGTCGGGCGTCTTTTCATTCAGATAGACATACTGGGCCCTTTCGGCATCGCTTTCCGTCGCCGTCCAGAAGGCGGCATAGGTCCGGAATCCCACGAAAGCGTATTCGCCGTCGGACACCGTCGCATATCCCGTAGGGAGCACGGTCAGGGACGAAGCATTCGTGATTTTGACCTCCGGCCAATAGGTCCACAGCAGTTCGTCGTTGAAACGGGCGTTCACCATCAGGGAACCGGCCGTGCCGGTGAATCCGCCGCAGACGGTCTTCCAGTCATCCACCGTCGGCAGACGCCATCCGGCCGGACAGGCCGACTGGGCCTCTTCCCAGGTGTAATAATGGCCGAAAAGCGAAGCCGCCGCCGGGCATTTTTCCAGCGGGACGCCGGCCTCGGCATATTCTGCATTGACGCACATCCATTCCACGCCGTCCTTCCCGGCATACAGATATTCCACGCCGTCGCGGTCATCCTTGAAAATGCCGCCATCCGTGACGGTGATGACGTTATCCGTCAGGGATTCCTCCGAGACGATGGTCACGTCTTTGCCGTAGGTAGCGTTGTAATGGCCCTTGGCGAAGGCGCTGCAGGAGACCGTGATGGTACACAGGGTATCGGGAACGACCAGATGATACGTGCCGTCCTTCACCTCGGGATCGCCCACGCGGCGGACCGTATCACGGGCCGTTTGAATCGGATTGATGGTCCAGAAATATCCGTAATCCACGGCATCCACCGTTTTGACGGCGGCGGGCTTCAGGTCGAACTCGTCGCCGGGATTGACATAAACCGGTATGCTGAATGTCGGCTGCCCCGTCATGGACGAAGACACGGTCGTAGAGGTCTCGTCCTTTTTGCAAGACCCGGCGAACACGAATGCCGCCAACAAGAGGATTAGATATCTGTTTCTTCCCATCATTTCAAGCGTATAATCGTACAAATATACGCAAAATCCGCTAACTTTGTGCAAAAATCCGACCAGAATGAAGAAAATAACGGTGTTGGCCGCGCTCCTGCTCCTGCTTTGCCAGTGCGACAGGGATAGATACATCGCCATCGGCGGCTACGCCCAGGGCGGGACCTATACAGTGAAACTGAACATGAAGGGTGTCCGGGAAGAGCCCCGGCGCATCCAGCAGCACATCGACTCCCTGCTGACGGACATCGACAACAGCCTGTCCGGGTACAACCAGGGGTCACTGCTCAGCCGTTTCAACCGGGGAGAAAACGTCCGCTGGAACGACACCTTCCGGGACGTGTATGCGCTCTCCCGCAGCCTCTGGGAAGAAACCGGCGGTGCCTTGGACGTGGCCGCCGCGCCCTTGTTCGACGCCTGGGGCTTCGGATTCTCCCGCGACTCCCTGCCCGACGACGCCACCGTACGCAACCTGTTGACATTCAACGGCATGCGACACCTTCCGGCAGCGGCGGACAGCCTGGTGGCGGACGGACGCCACAAACTGAACTTCAACGCCATCGCCCAGGGCTACAGCTGCGACGTCGTGGCCCGGTACCTGTACAGCCTCGGCGTCCGGGACATGCTGGTGGATATCGGAGAAATCTATTGCGACGGCCTCAACCCTTCGGGAAAGCCTTGGAGCATCGCCGTCGATACGCCCATTGACGGCAACCAGGAGCTGGGCGCGAGCACCAGCGCCACCTGGCATTCCAACGGAGGCCCCCAGGGTGTGGTGACGTCCGGAAACTACCGGAAATTCTACATCCGCGACGGCCGGAAATATGCCCACACGATAGACCCACGCACCGGTTATCCCGTCACGCATTCCCTGCTCAGCGCCACCGTCATCGCCCCTTCCGCCGCCATCGCCGATGCCTATGCCACGGTCTGCATGGTGCTCGGACTGCAGGAGGCGCGCGCCCTGCTGACAGAAAAAGCAGACCTGGAAGGCCTGCTCATCTATGAAGAAGACGGACAGATGTGCACGTGGGCATCGCCCGGTTTCAATAACGAAAATCGCTGATCACCCAGCTGTCATCCAGCCCGGAAGGGTCATACATGAAAACATCCGGCGGGACGGGTTCCCCGAAGGAGAACGCGGACAGGGTAAACTCCGTCACTGTGCCGTCCGGCATGCGGACCCGCGCGCCTTGCAGGGCCCCTTTCGCGGAGAAAAACAGCTGCACTTCCTCCAGGCCGGCGCTCACCTTGGGCAGCAGCCTCACGGCATGCAGACGCTTGCCTGCGAAGGTCTCCTCGCCGGAAGACGCCAGGGTAAAGGCCTCTTCCAGGAAGCTGATGAGCAGGGCCGGATTGCCGGCATAGTCCCTGCCCTCCCCTACGGTTTCGATGACAAGCTCCCGGGAATCGGGATCCGCACTCCAGCGGGTCGTGCCGTCGCACCAGACTTCCAGGCCGTTTCCCGTCAGATG
>JAFUWX010000013.1 GCA_017471025.1 Bacteroidales bacterium | reverse complement strand
TTAAATCAAATTTTTATCGCTATTTCGGAGGCTCCGACAGAGGCGGTTTTTCAACCGTTCTTAGCAGTATGTCATGGCCGCAAATGGCCGCATAAAAGAGACTCCAAAATGAAGCAGGTTATTTTTTAACAATTACTAAATTGTGTATGAAACAATTATTTCTACCCCTTCTGGCCTCCTTGTTTCTAGGCGGCACACTTGCAGCATCCGCCACTTCAGCGGAAACACCTTTTTTAATTCAAATCAAGACGAAACCTGTCTCAACGGAAGCTCCCAGATCGGTGGCCCCGATTAGCGCGACGGTTGATGATGAGACTGGAATACTTGACATTCATTTCGCCAATGACATCGGGATTGTCCATGTTGAATTATGGGAATTGAATGGCAACGGATATGCCAGTCAGAACTTCAACTCGACCGATGGACATGCACAGATGTTGCTTCCCGCCACGGGTGGCGATTTCCGGGTTGTGTTCTCGACCTCGGACGGAAATGATTACGAAGGTTATTTTAGTCTGTAAACTCTTTTTATCAATCGTAACGGAAATACAATCCATGAAACATCTATACAAACAAAGACATGGGCTGCTGGCAGCGGCGCTGATTGCCTCTGCAGCCCTATGGGCCGGGATTCCGCAGGAGTCGCCGGCCCAGGACTCCGAGGTGGGTTACACCCGGGGGACGACGCCCCTGGAGGACATCCTTCCGGCATCGCCCGAGCCGGCGAGTGCCGTCCGATATGCGGACGTACCGTTCACGCACAGTCTGGGCCTGGCAGAATACGCCGTTCCCGTGTATGAGCTGGCGGGGCGTCAGTTGCATATTCCCATCCGGCTGCTGTACCGCAGCGGCGGCGTGCGAGTGGACGAGGTCGGTGGCGTAGCGGGCCTGGGGTGGACCCTGGAGGCGGGCGGATGCGTCACCCGCGAGGTGGTGTACATGCCGGACGAGTTCCAGAGCCGGTTCAGCGCCGGTGCCTTTTACCGGATGCCGACGGAGGGGGAGTTGTCAGCCCTGGGGTCGGACCCGCACCCGGAAGCCGGGCCCGGCTGGACCCTGCTCCGTCAGATCTCCAAGGGGCAGCGTGACTGCAGTCCGGACCGCTACAGCTACAACGTCTGCGGGCTGAGCGGGACCTTCATCATGGACGCCTCGCGCACGCCGGTGCCCATCACCGGGGACGACGGCGTCCTGATCGCGTACGACGCGGCTTCGGACACCTTCACGCTGACGGGGCCGGACGGGACGATCTATACGCTGGGCGGGAATGACGCCGACGGCCACTCGGCGCGGGAGTACAGTACGCGCCGCGCCCAGCCGCTGGAAAACCCGACCCCATCCTCGGGCCAGCAGGAAGACTGGACCGCTGTGACGGCGTGGCACCTGACGCGGGTGGAGAGCCGTGACGGGTTCGAGTCGGCCACGTTCACGTACGCGGACGGCGGTACCTGGACGCGGGACGCCCTCTCCAAGACGGACAACATCACCGTGGCGCCGGCTCCGGAGACCGCCGGGCAGTACAGGGCCACCGTCGGAGCGAGGGGCTCCTCGCGCGTGCAGTCGGACTGCCTGGTGCGGGTCCTGTCCGGGATCGACCTCGGCGGTGCCCATGCGACGTTCACCTACGCAGCCGAGAACAGCCGTGCCCTGCACCGGATGAATGAGGGTGAGCAGGCGGTCCGGAACCACCCGGCGCGCCTGACGGCGATCGAGGTGAGCGAGGCAGGGACTCAGCGTCTGCGCATGGTGGTCGGGACGCAGCGCGACGCCTTCGACGGGCGTGTTCTCCTGCGCGGGTTGACGGCGTACCGGGGCGGCGTGCTGGACGACCGGTGGACCTTCGGCTACTACACGGCGGCCGACGTGGGCGTCACGCGAAGCAGCATATCGCACTACTCGCAGGACTGGTACGGGTACTACAACGCCGAGAACGACCTGCACGGGGTCCCCGTCTCCGAGGGAAGTCTGGATCCCGGGACGGAGAACACCCAGGGGCCTGACGGCGGCGAGGGCGGCGGGACCTCGGGCGGAAGCACGGCGCAGGAGCGCCGCTCGCTGTGTCCGTACGACGTCGTCTCGGATCCGCTCCCGGCCGTACGCCTGCGCTACGGACTGCCCGATGCCTCGCGCGCGGCGTACATGATGCTCCGCAGCGCCGACCATGACGGTGCCCTGACCCAGTGGAGCTATGAAGGGAACAAGATTGCGCAGGAGGTGACCGTGGACGGTACGCAGCATGACACGCTGAGCATCGGCGTGCGGGTATCGTTCATCACCGTCTCGGACGGGACGGCCCCGGTGCATGTGCGCCGCTTCGACTACGCCCTTCCCCGGGTGACGGGCATGCCGATGCCGCAGCTGTCCTCCTACATGAACGTGAGCGCCAGTCAGGTAAGCCTGGGCGTGAACGGTATTTCCGGCTGGCCCGTCGGGGTCGGATACGTGTTCGGTTATACCCTGCATGAAGGACCTGTGGGGGACGGTCTGACCCTTGCCGGAGCCGGCGTGACCTACGGTCGCGTAAGCGAGACGGTCACAGCGCCGGACGAGCCGGACGGGGCCAGGGACGTGTACTTCTACGACACCACGCCCCTGCAGGCTCCCTACCATGACCACGAGGGCGTCTTCCCCTCCCAGTGGTCGTCCGCCTACATCACCAGGTGCGGGCTGAACCCGCGTCAGGGCGTACGCCGCGGCTACTTCGAGCAAAATGCGGGTCGGACCGCGCTGCTCACCCGCCATGAGCGTTATGCCCGGACGGGAGGCTCGTACGTACTCAAGGAGTACGAGGAGACGGAGTACACGCAGACGGGGACGTCGCCCGTGATGACGGGATACCGCGTGCAGATGGTGATGGACCCGGGCGGAGCGAGCGGTGCGACCGGTACGGCCGACGGGGATGACTGCATCCACTACCCGGTCTATACGGCGCGTTACTATGGCCGTGTCCCGAAAACCGTGCGCCGCGTCCGCTGCCACGCCCCGCTCCCGGGAGGCGGTAACGCCGACGACTCGACCGTGGTGCGTTACGCCTATGTCGGGCGGGCGCAGCTGTCCGACCCTATCCGCCTGCGGAGCGTGACGAGCACCGGCAGCGACGGCGGCCGGACGCAGTCCTTCCAGTATGCCGACGACCTGACGGGGGAGCCGTGGGCCACGCTGGCCTCCGAGCACATGCTGTCGGTCCAGGTGCGCAAGAGCTGGGGGCACTCGTCCCTGCCTTCGGCCACGGGCGGACAGCCCACCGTGAGCGGCGGTGTCATACCCCGTCCGGGCGCCGGCGGCTCGCTTGAGGAAGGCGGACTTCTTCCCGGGACCGGCGGCGGTGGTACGGACACGGATGCGGCCCGGACGCTGGAGACCGTTTACGGGCTGTTCGGCGAGTGCTGGCTGCCGGCATCGATCGTCGAGACCACGGGCGGCGTGGAGTCCTGGCGTGCCGACATCCTGGAGCGTGACGCGGCCGGCAACATCCGCACGGTCAAGGAGCGCGGCAAGCCGGTGACGAGCATCGTGTGGGGATACGGCGGACGTTATCCCGTGGCGGTGCTCGAAGGAGCGGACGCGCAGCAGGCAGCGGCGGCCATGCCGCAGGCGATGACAGCATCCCTGCTGGGCAGTGCCGGGGCTCCGTCGCCGACAGTCCTTACCCGTCTCCGCAACCTGCGGTCCTACCTGCCGGACGCCCAGGTGACCGTGCTGTTGTGGGCACCCGGGCTGGGGCTCAGCGAGCGCACGGACCCTTCCGGCGTCAGGACCGTGTATGCGTATGACACGGGAGGTCGCCTGTGTGCGGTCAAGGATGCCGACGGAAGGACGATGGAGGCATGGGAATACGCGCTCCTCGCAGACGGGAACGCCCGCCGGAGCGTCCGGCACCGGGTGTACCGCGACGCAAGCGGCAGCACCTTCAGTCTCGATGCCCTCTGGTGGAACTCGCTCGGAATGACCCTGCAGGAGATCGCCGCCGGGGGTGCGGGCTATGGTGCCGACCTGGTGACCGTCCATGAAGGGGACTTCCTCCTGCACGACGACGTGCGGGTGTGGGACCCGGTGCCCATCCCGGTTACCGGCGGCAGTTATTGCCCGAGCGCGAAGATGCTGGCCGCTCCGCAGGCTTTCACCCTGCATCAGTGGGAGCAGTCCTCACGTAACCGGGAAGAGGCCGTCTTCATGCAGGGCTACGCCGGCACTTCCCACGGGACATGTAACGGCGAGGACTCCCACGCGGGTCTGCCCGTGCTGGCGTGGGAGGACGGAACAGGCATCGTGGAGCGGGGCACCTGGCGGAGAGGCGAGCTCCGCTGCGACTGGGTGCAGGACCCTGACGGCTGTGTGCAGGCGAAGGTGACCGACGCCCAGGGCCGCGTCCTGGCGACTGAGCGGCGGCTTCCGCGTGAATCCTCATCGCAGGGAGGCGATGCGGGGGCGCAGCGGACCGTCTATGTGTACGATGCGCTGGACCGCCTGCGTGCGGTAGCCGGGCCCGGCATCGCTCTCACGGACACGCTCTCCATGTGGCGGTACACCTATGATGCCATGGGGCGCGTCCACAGCAAGGGCGTCCCCGGGGCCGGCAGCGAGCGTTACACCTACGACGAGGAAGACCGCGTGGTGGCGGTGGACCGTGCTGACGGGAGCCGCACCGAGACCGAGTACGACGCCTTCGGGCGCATCGTGAAGGTATGGGCCAGCGGTGGCGCGATGGCGGCCCGCACGCTCATGGAGCAGCACTGGTGGGACGTGTATCCCGCCGAGGCGCAGGGCATCGTCACGGCCGAGGATCCTTCGGTTCCGGCAGCGCTTTTCGACCGGGCGGTGAATGGCCTGGAGACGATGGTCCTCCGCCGGGAAGTGAACGGAGACGGGCAGCCTGCGAGCGGTGCCGTGCGCAGCGTGACCCTGTACGACGCGCGGTGCCGGGCGGTGCGGACGGTGACCGACTGGGGAGGCGGGAGCATGACCTCCACGCGGACCAGCTACCGCTTCGACGACCTGCCCGAGCAGGTGGAGACGCGTTCGGCGACAGCCGCGGGGGTCCTGCATACGATGACCGCGGAATACAGCTACGACATCCGGGGACGGGTCCGCACCGAGGTGAGCACCCTGCGCGAGGGAACGGTCCAGGACGGTGCGCTGACCGTGGTCAGCCGCGACACGACCACCTACGCCTTCGACCAGCAGGGACGGCCGTCCGGGAGGACTTCCCGTTGCGGTGTGCGTTCCGTGCAGATGACCGACACCTACACCCTGCAGGGATGGCTCGCTTCGCGCACCTGGCGGCGCGACGGCGCTTCGCTCTACACGGAACGTCTCCGGTACGACAGCGGCATTGCGACCGGCGTACCCGGGCGGTACAGCGGACTGATCGCCGAGCGGGAGGACACCTGGAGCGGACCGCTCCTGGGGACGATGTCTCCGGTGAGGACGGAAGGGTACCGTTATGACGCGTCCGCCCGTCTGGCTGGGACGGTATCGTTCCAAAGCCAGGACGGCTCGCCGGTCGCAGGTCAGGTCATGTCCGGGGAGACTTTCACCCACGACGGGCGGGGCAACATCCTCACGCTCAGCCGCGTCCAGGGGGAGGCAACGCTTCCCGGCACGCAGGTCTGGCACTATGACGGTGACCGGCTGTCCAGTGTCAACACCGGGCAGTACCAGAGGGTCACCTCCAGTAGCGGCACCGCCTCCGCCACTGCGCTCCAGGAGGCCGTTTCTCCCACGGGAGAGCGTCCCAGTCCCGGCGGGCCCCAGCCCTCTCTCATTCAGGAAATCGTCTGGACCTTTGCGCACGACACCCTCGGACGGATGACCGCCGACGGACAGGCCGGGCTGGAAATCGCCTACAATCACCTCGACCTGCCCAGAAAAATCACCCGGAACGGATACATTCTCGCAAAATATTCGTACCTTAGCGACGGATCGGGCACGGAGGTGTTGCGTGCGGATGGAAGCGGCCTGGTCCGGAGAGGTCTTTTCACATACAGGAAATACCCGGACGGGAGCCTGGTCTTCGAAGGCGCGGACTTCTGCGCGGGTCGGATGACCTGCGGGGAGGTGCTGTACGACGTGACGGACCACCTGGGGAGTGTGCGCAGCGTGGTACGCAGCGGCAGCAGCACGCCCATGACCTACGATGAGTACGGGGTCTATGGCGCGCGGACGCGCATGCCGCTGGCTACGCCGACCAGCCCGGAGCCGTCCCTGCGCCGGGGCTTCACCGGCAAGGAGGACCAGCAGACAGAGTTCGGCGTTCCCTACACGGACTTCGGGGCGCGGCACTACAGCCCTGCCCTCCGCCGCTGGATGGTCCCCGACCCCCTCAGCGAGAAGTACTACGGCCTGAGCCCCTATGCCTACTGCAACGCCGACCCGGTGAACCTCGTGGATCCCGATGGGCTCGATTTGGTTCTACGTGGTTCCAATGAATCGTGTTTCACCATATCAACGGACTTGTTCGATCTGGAATTCGACTTGTCTGGTTATGATATAGACTTCGGGGGGACATTCACCGTTGCAGGGGATGACGTCCTGACATCCGCACTCGACATCATTGGAACTTTCGACCCGACCGGAGTGGCTGACATGCTCAACACGAGTCAGCAGTTCAAACAAGGCAACTATTCCGGGGCTTTATTGAGTGCAATTTCTATTTTCCCGGGTGGAGACATCGTTAAGGTTGGAAAGCTTGCAAAGGACTTCCGTACTCTTGCTAATGCAGTAGATGGCGCTACTCCGGCATTAAGGAAGTTCACCCGTGGCAATTTCAAAATTAATTTCGAGCGCAAGTATGGTATAAAAGTCGGACCGGGTCAGGAAGTGCATCACACACTACCCTGCAAATTTGAGGATAAATTTAAAAAAGCAGGTCTTGAAATACATGATCCTGTTCATGGACAAGTCGTGAACAGCTCTCTCCATAGACATGAGTCCTATTCGTATAATAAGGAATGGGAGGGGTTTTGGGAAGGTCGTATCCCAGAAAACACCCCCATCCAGGAAATACTTGACTTTAGAAACAGTTTGTTAGACAGAATGAGTGATTAACATGGAAAAGTTGTATTCTTTTGATAGTCGTTACTATATGACGACGATATGCGTTAGAAGTGAATACTTTGAATGGGGAATTTGGGGTAAATGGAAAAATCCGTCATTGATTGATATCCCGTTCTCCAAAATGGTAACCCCCCAGCCCGATATCGACCCCAATGAACTGAGCAATGCTACAGAGTATCTGATATACGGCGATTACCGTGACTGGATGCAATTCCCGATTGTATATCATATTGTTGACGGAAAACGCTTTCGGGATATTATAGATATTCGTTGGCAGTACTCTTACCTTATCTCGGACCGTCTGAAGACGCTCCTGGAGCAGGCGCAGGTGACGGGATGGAAAAGCTACCCCATCACCCTGTATGACAAGAAAGGGAATCTCGTGGAGGGCTATCACGGCTTCACCATCACCGGCAGGGCTGCGCAGTGCGACAATGCAGATGAATGTTATGCAGACCTCATGAAGAATCCCGGTCGCAGAACGGTTCGCCCTATCTTTAACCTGAAGAATTGGGATGGATCCGACATTTTCCGAATCGCCAAGAGTAAACTAGTCGTAACGGAGCGAGTCGTAAAACTGATGCGTGCGAATAAAATCCAGGCAATCGATGTCCATCCCCTCGAAGAGGAAATGGACCTGTACGAAGGTTAGTCTTTCAAATCCTTTCGCTGCCGCCCTGGGGTTTCCCCTTGGGCGGCAGTTTTACTATCTTCCAGACAAAAATTTTCGTCGAGTGACTGTTTTGTTCAATTTAATCATTAACTTTGCAGAAGCAAAGTAATAGCAAGACATATATTTTTACCTGTTCATCATGCGAATTACCACAATGCTAAACCAGGAACAGGGCAAAGGACTCGTACAACCAAGTGCGAGTCCGTGTTCCTGGGTTGGCCGTGGTAAGCCAGCATGATGGTGCGGATTCTCACTTGTATCCGGCATCCGAACAGGTTTAATCCTATTCGGCTGCCGGATTTGTTTCATATGCAAATAATCGTTTCCCATCGCAAATGAAACTCGGCAGCTTTTTTACGTAGAATGTTGCCATCGTGACTGTTTTTGTGTATTTTTGTCTTTGTTGATTGAATTGCACGTTGTGAAAATACTCCCCTGTATTCTGACTATCTGCCTTTTTGCTTCATGTGTCGGCCCCATGAAGCGGCTGAAGGATGTGGAATCCTACATCCAGGAGCGTCCGGACAGTGCGCTGTCTGAGCTGTCGAAAATGACGGGTACGGCGTTGAAGGGGCGGAGGTCCGCCGCATTGCATGCGCTGCTGCTCAGTCAGGCGCTGGATAAGAACTATGTGGATGTGGCCGACGATTCCATCATTCAAATTGCTGTGGATTATTATGGGACCGGCCGGGATGAGCGCCATGCTATGCTGGCGCAGTATTATGCCGGGCGCGTGGCGTTCAACCGAGGCGATTACCAGCGCAGCCTCGTCTGCGGGACGATCGCGACTTCGCTGGCGGAGTCGCTTGGGGACGATTATTCCCTGGGCCTTATCCTTAGGATGATGGGGGATTCGTATTCTCTGCTGTGGAACAGCAAAAAGGCTGTTGACCTTTACCGGCGGGCGGGAGAAGCGTTCATGCGGGCAGGGAAGTGGCGGCATGCCGCGTTTGCCGATATGTCGGTGGCCGGGGTATATCTTTCTGAAGCCCGTTTTGATGACTGCCTGTCAAAACTGGACAGCATCAGCCGCAGGTATGGTGAGGACGATATCTATCTTCAGGCGGGAGCCCATGCATACAGGTCGGTCATCGCTTCCCATTCCGGGAAGGACAGGACCGCGCTGTCGGAGTTTCGCAAGTGGCAGGCTGCCGGCGTGATGGACAACGCGCTTGTGGTGTATAGCAGCATCAGTCTCGCCTTTCAGCGGCAGGGACAGCCTGACAGCGCGGCGTACTACCTGTCCCAGGCCCGGCAGGCAGCCGTGTCGGAGGACGATATCCGTCAGTGCGAATCCTATCTGGGGGACCTGCTCTATATCCAGAAGGATTATCAAGGTGCCTACGACAAGTTGAAGGCATCCGTCGCGTCCCAGAACAAAACCATCGTGGAGCATCTCGGGGCGACGGTAGATATGTCCGTGAGCCGATACTGGCAGCAGGAAACGGAGACCCGGCAGCTGAAATTGCAAAACTCCCGGAACATCATCCTGTTTGTGTGCATCCTGTCCGTGCTGACGCTTGCCCTGCTGCTGCTCTACGCCATGAAGAAAAGGAGAGATGCGGCGGCCTATTACGACCAGCTGCTGTCCGCCCATGAGGATATCGAACGCCTGGTCAGGGAAGGTGCCTGGCGGGAAAGCGCTTTCAAGAAGTATATCCATAAGCGGCAGGTCATGATCAATTCCTTTATTCATCTTTATTGCGATGGCGGCGGGAAAAGCAGCGCGAGAATACGGACAGGCATCGAAGATCTCATGGATTCGGTGCGATATGGACAAGCGGGTTTCACCAGCATGGAGGCGGACCTGAACGACATGTACGCCGGCGTGCTCGTCAAGCTCCGGGAGGCTTTCAAAGATATCTCCAGGGATGATTACATGCTGCTGGTGTACTGGTTCTATGGTTTCTCCCAGGAGACGGTCTCGCTGCTGAGCGGCCGAAGCGTCAGTGCGCTGTATAATCTCAAATCATCCTGGAAGAACCGTTTTTCCCAGTTGGGTTCGGACACGGGGGACCTGTTCCTCAGCCTGATGACCGTGTCACGGGCGAAACGGGGGCTCTAAAGCCTCTGGATCATTCCTGCGGGTATTTCACATCGGCCAGGAAAAGGGCGTGCGCCGGGACGGATTCTCCGGCGGCGCAGCGGCTGCGGCTGGCGAGCAGTGCGGGCATGTCGTCTGCGCTGCGTTTGCCCCGGCCCACCTCGACCAGGGTGCCGACGACGGCCCGGACCATGTTGCGCAGGAAGCGGTCTGCCGTAATCCGGAAGACCAGATACTCCGCCGGCGTGCCTGCGGCAGGCAACAATCCCTGCAGGGCGACAGCCTGGGGCGTATAAGGTGCCCAGAACGCTTCCCGGACGGTGCAGATGGAGGTCTGGTTGTTGCCGCCCGTTTTCTCGAAACAGCTGAAATCATGGGTGCCGAGCAGGTGCCTGGCCGCCGCATTCATCGCTTCCACGTCCAGCGGCCAGCCGCATGACCAGGAATATTGTGCCGAGAACGGGTCTTTTCCCCGGTGGATGAAATACAGGTAGGAGCGGCTGACGGCATCGAAGCGGGCATGGAAATCGGCCCGGACCGGGACGACATCGTGTACCACGATGGACGCGGGTAAAATGGCATTTAATTTGTAGCCTAACTCCTGCGCGCTGAGCCGGTCGGAAGCGCTGTCGAAATGGGCGACGTACCGGATGGCATGGACGCCGGCGTCGGTTCTCCCCGCCCCCGTTACCGCAATCTCCTCCCCCAGCAGTACGGAAATTGCCTGCTGGAGCGTGTCTTGCACGGAAGGGGCGTTGGGCTGGATTTGCCAGCCGCTGTATGCAGAGCCGTCGTAGGACAGGGTAAGCTTGAAGCGCATAACAGTAGATTTTGAATGCAAAAATAATAAATTTTATGGAGAGCGTAAACATCAAAGAACTCAATGACCGCATCCAACAGGAAAGTTCCTTCGTCGATCTGCTGACCCTGGAGATGGGCAAGGTCATCGTGGGGCAGAAAGCCTTGGTGGAGAACCTGCTGATCGGACTCCTGTCCGGCGGACATATCCTGCTGGAGGGTGTTCCGGGTCTGGCGAAGACCTTGGCAATCAACACCTTGTCACAGGCTGTGGACGCCCGGTTCAGCCGCATCCAGTTTACCCCGGACCTGCTGCCGGCCGACTTGACCGGTACCTTGATCTACTCCCAGAAGGAGGGCCGTTTCGAGGTCCATAAAGGTCCTGTCTTCGCCAACTTCATCCTCGCGGATGAAATCAACCGAAGCCCGGCCAAGGTGCAGAGCGCCCTGCTGGAAGCGATGCAGGAGCACCAGGTGACCATCGGCGACGAGACCTTCCGGCTCCCGGAGCCTTTCCTGGTGATGGCGACGCAGAACCCCATCGAGCAGGAAGGGACCTATCCGCTGCCCGAGGCCCAGGTGGACCGTTTCATGCTCAAGGTCATCGTGGACTATCCCAAGAAGGATGAAGAGCGCCAGATCATCCGGATGAACAACAGCGGGGAATTCCCCAAGGCCCAGGCCGTCGTGAAGCCCGAAGACATCATCCGGGCCCGCCAGGTGGTCCGCGACGTGTATATGGATGAAAAGATCGAGCGTTATATCGTGGATATCGTCTATGCCACCCGTACGCCCGAAGACTATAACCTCAAGGACCTGAAGGGATTGATTTCCTACGGGGCTTCGCCGCGTGCCAGCATTTCCCTGTCCCTGGCCTCCAAGGCCTATGCCTTCATCAAGCGCCGGGGCTATGTCATCCCCGAGGACGTGTGGGCCGTCTGCAACGAGGTCCTACGCCACCGCATCGGCCTGACCTACGAGGCCGAAGCCGAGAATGTGACGACGGAGAATATCATATCCCAGGTACTTAACGCTGTAATCGTGCCGTAATGGAGAATACGTCGGCCACCGACCTGCTGAAAAAGGTCAGGAAAATAGAAATCCGGACCAAGGCGCTTTCGCACCAGATTTTCGCCGGGGAATACCACTCCGCCTTCAAAGGGCGGGGCATGGCTTTCAGCGAAGTGCGGGAGTACCAGTGGGGGGACGACGTGCGGAACATGGACTGGAATGTCACCGCGCGCCTGGGCAGTCCGTATGTCAAGGTCTTCGAGGAGGAGCGGGAGCTGACCGTGGTGCTGCTCATCGACGTGAGCCGTTCCGGCCTGTTCGGGACGCAGGTCCGCACCAAACGCGACCTGACGGCCGAAATCGCCGCCGTGCTGTCCTTCTCGGCCATCCTCAACAACGATAAGGTGGGGGCCCTGTTCTTCAGCGACCGGGTGGAGGAATTCATCCCGCCCAAGAAAGGCAGGAGCCATCTGCTGCACATCATCCGCGAGATCATCGAATACCAGCCCCGTCACGACGGGACCGATATCGGGGAAGCGCTGCGTTACCTGACCGGCGCCCTCAAAAAGAAGTGTACGGCCTTCCTGCTCAGCGATATGCTGGACGTCACCCCGGACGGCAGTCCGCGCTACGAAGACGCCTTGAAGGTGGCGGCGGGCCGGCACGACCTGTCGGTCATCCGGATTTATGACCCGCGCGAGCAGTCCCTGCCGGATATCGGAACCGTCCACATCAAGGACTCCGAGACCGGGCAGGCCGCCTGGATCAATACCGGAAGCCGTCGGATGCGCGAGGCCTATGCCCGCTGGTTCGAGACGGTGGAGCGCCAGGCGCGTGAGCTGTTCCTCCGCTACCAGGTGGACAGCGTCCAGATAGCGACTTGCGACGACTATGTAAAAAGCCTGATGGGCTTGTTCCAAGGAAGATGAAACGATTGATAATCATAGGATTGACTCTGGCTCTGGGCGGCTTTTCCGCCGGGGCGCAGGCGACCTCGGACAGCAGTGCCGTGGCCGCGCAGCCGCAGGGCGGGGTCATCGCCATGACCGGATCCTTTCTGCGCCCGATGCAGAAGCGTGACAGCGTATTGATCGGCGACCAGCTGCTGTACGGTGTCCTGTTGAAGGATGTGACAGAAAATACCGGTTTTATGCTTCCGGATTTGTCCAAAGGCCTGCGGGACAGCGTCGATGTGCTGTCCCCGTGGCTGATCGATACCGTGAAGACGCACAAGGTCGGCAAAAAGCACAAGGTCTATGACATCGAATGCAAAACGGTCGTCACGAGCTTTGAAGAAGGGCGTTATGACCTTCCGCCCCTGGCCGTGGTCCGCTTCCTCGCGGACGGCCAGTGCGACACGCTGCTGTTCGACGGCCAGGAGCTGGATGTGCGGACCATGCCGGTGGATACGGCTACGTTCAAGCCCCATGATATCCGCGGCCAGATCCGTTATCCGATTACGGTACAGGAGGTTATCCCCTGGGTGCGCGGCATCTGGGCCGTGGCGGCCGTGGTCATCCTGGTTTGGGCGCTCTTGTCGATGCGCCGCCGCAAAGAGGAAGGCGAGCGGGAGCAGCTCGACCCGCCCCATATCGTGGCCCTGCGCAAGCTGGAGAAGTACCGGGGCAACAAGTACTGGGCTCCGGACAAGCAGAAGCTGTTCTACTCCGGGGTGACCGATGCCCTGCGCGAGTACATCAGCCGCCGTTACGGGGTCGGTGCGATGGAAATGACGACGGCCGAGATATTTGCGGCCCTGCGCGATACCGATGTGCCGAAGTATCTCTATACGGATATGAAGGGCCTGTTCGAGCGCTCGGATTTTGTGAAATTCGCCAAGCTGACCGTTTCCGACGAGGACAATGCCAAGGTCCTGCCTGCCGCCGTCCGCTTCGTGACCAGTACCTTCCAGAGCGATGTCGATGAGGAAGCGGCGGAGACGGCGCCCGCGGAAGGGGAGCCGGCCGAGGCCCCGCGCCAGGAAGAGAAAGAAGAGGCTGATTACAGCCGATTTATGCCGAAATAAACCATGTTTTTCGAATATCCGACATTGTTGTGGTTGCTTGTGGTGCCGGCTCTGCTGGTGCTGCACTACCTGTACCTGGAGTTGAAAGGGCGGGATCCGCACCTGCGGGTATCCACGGCCGTTCCCTGGAAAGCCGGGGCCAGCCGTCTGCCCGGCGTGCTGCACCATATTCCTTTCGTGCTCCGCATCGCGGCTTTGTCGCTGATCATCGTCGCCATCGCCCGTCCGCGTTCTTCTACCGAAATGCAGAAGGTGGATACCGAAGGCATAGACATCACCCTGGCGATGGACGTTTCGAGCAGTATGCTGGCCCGGGACTTCACGCCGGACCGCATCAGCGCGGCCAAGGATATCGCCATTGAATTCATCGCCCAGCGTCCTTCGGACCGTATCGGCATCGTGGTGTTCGCGGGCGAGAGCTATACCCAGTGCCCGCTGACCACCGACAGGGCCACGCTGATCAACCTGATGAAGGAAATCGAGACCGGCCTGATCGACGACGGTACGGCCATCGGCAACGGTTTGGCCACGGCCGTGGCCCGGATGAAGGATTCCGACGCCAAGAGCCGGGTCGTCATCCTGCTGACGGACGGTGTCAACAACAGCGGCGAGATCACGCCCCAGACGGCGGCTGAGATTGCAAAAACCTATGGCATAAGGGTTTATACGATAGGCGTAGGAAAGGACGGCACGGCACCTTATCCGGTGATGACGCCGTTCGGCGTCCGGTATCAGGAAGTGAAGGTCGAGATCGACGAGGCCTTGCTGCGGGATATCGCCACCTCTACGGGCGGACGCTATTTCCGGGCGACGGACAACACGAAGCTGTCCGAAATCTATGCGGAAATCAACCGGATGGAAAAGACCCGGACCACCGTGGACAGTTTTCCGATTTATAAGGAACTGTATCTGGGATATGCCCTGGCGGCCCTTGCCTGCCTGCTACTGGAGCTTTTGTTGAAACTGTTGATGAGGAGGCTGCCATGAGTTATTACTTCGCACAACCGCAATATTTCTGGCTCCTGCTGTTGGTTCCCCTGCTGCTGGTCGGCTATGGCCTGGTCCGTGCGGGACAGCGGCGCCGGATCCGCAAACTGGGCGACGAAGCGCTGGTGCGGGAGTTGATGCCGTCGCGTTCCGTCTCCAAGGGATGGGTGCGGATGGTCCTGTATGCCCTGGCTTTTTTCTGCTTTGTCATCGGCCTGGCCCGGCCGCTGATCGGCGCCAAACTCCAGGAGCGCAAGACCAAGGGCGCGGAAGTGATGATCGTCCTGGACGTGTTCAATTCCATGCTGGCCCAGGATTATTCCCCGAACCGGCTTGAGCGGGCGAAACTGTCCATTTCCCGCCTGGTGGATAAACTCAAGGATGACCGCATCGGCATGGTGGTGTTCGCCGGCCGCGCCTTCGTGCAGCTACCGATTACCACCGACTATGTCTCGGCCAAGATGTTCCTGAGCAGCATTTCCACTGAATCCGTCCCCGTGCAGGGCACGGCCATCGGCGACGCTATCCATACGGCCATCCGCAGCTTCAGCGCCCAGAGCGAGAAAAGCCGGGCCATCATCGTCATCACCGACGGTGAGAACCACGAAGACGACCCGGTGGCGGCGGCCAAAGATGCCGCCGACATGGGCATCATCGTCTATACGATCGGGGTCGGTTCCACACAGGGACAGCCTATCCCGATGGGCGGCGAGCTGCTGAAGGACCGTAACGGCGAGATTGTCGTGACGCGGCTGGACGAAGAGACCTTGCAGGAAATCGCCCGCGCCGGCGGCGGGGCCTATGTCCATGCCGGCAACGACGAATTCGGCCTGAATCCCATCATCGAAGACATCCGCAGGATGGAGGACGAAGAATTCACCTCGCAGGTCTTCGAGGAATATGAAGAGCAGTATATGTATTTCTTCGGCGCGGCCCTGCTGCTGTTTGTCATCGAGATGCTGATAGGCCGGCGCCGTTCGCGGAAACATTTGTTTGACAAGAAGATATAATCCGTGCGATAGGAAATGATGACGTCGAAGATGAAACAGTTTATCCTGATGCTGACGGCCCTGCTGGTCTGGGCGCCGTCGTTCGCCCAGGTGGACCGCAGGGAGGTCCGCAGCGGCAATCGGGAGTTCCGGCGGGGGGAATACCGCCAGGCGGATGTCAGTTACCGGAAGGCCCTGCTGAAGGACTCCACCTCGGTGGCGGCGAACTACAACCTGGCCAACAACCTCTACCGCCAGCAGAATTACGACGAGGCGGCCAAGTATATGGCCAAGGCCAATCCGATGTCCCTGCATGGGGCCGATATCGCCTTCAACCAGGGGGATATCGCCCTGGCCAAGCAGGACTGGAAGGGAGCCGTAGAGGCTTTCCGTCAGTCGATCCTGCGCAACCCGGCCGACCTGCAGGCCAAGGAGAATTACATCTATGCCAAGAAGAAGCTGGAAGAGCAGCAGAATCAGGATCAGAACCAGGACCAGAATAAAGATCAGAATCAGGATCAGAATCAGGACCAGAACCAGGACCAAAATAAGGGCCAGAACCAGGATCAAAATAAAGACCAGAACCAGGACCAGAACCCCAGCCAGGATCCCAGCCAGGCCCCCGGCCAGCAGCCTCAGCCGCAGGAAGCGAAGATATCTCCCCAGCAGGCCCAGCAGATGCTGAAAGCCATCCAGGCGAAGGAAAAAGAGACACAGGACAAAGTGAAGAAGGAAAAGGCGGAAGCGCTTCAGGCTGCGCAGAAGGACAAGAACTGGTAGGCTTGGGCGGCTTCCCCGGTATGCCCGGGAGCGTCTTTACAATAACAGACAGACAGAATGAAACGATTCTTATGGATGCTGCTGCTGGCAGCGATCACGACAGGAGCCTTCGCGCAGACCACCATCCGCGTGGAGGCGCCGAATATGGTCAGCGTGGACGAGCAGTTCAACCTGACCTTCATCATCGAAGGCGAAGACAAACCCTCGAATTTCAGCTGGACCATCAATTCGGATTTCCAGCTGGTCTGGGGGCCGCAGAAAGGTTCTTCGACCAGTATCAGTATCGTCAACGGCAAACGCACCAAATCGTCTCAATATACCTATACCTACATCCTGTCGCCGACCAAGACCGGAACCTTCACCCTTCCGGCCGCTACGGCACAGGTCAAGGGCAGGCAGATTTCCTCGCGCAGCGCCACCATCCAGGTCCTTTCCGGCGGCGGGCAGGGGAGTGGAGCCGCCGCTTCCGCGCAGACGCAGCGCGAGCCTTCCCGGCGCTCCGGGACGGCGGAAGTCACTTCGGACGACCTGTTCCTCCGCTTTAACCTAAGCAAGACCTCGGCGGTCATCGGCGAGCCCATCTACGCTACGCTCAAGATATACAGCAACGTCAACATATCGGGATTCGAAGACGCCAAGCTCCCGTCCTTCAACGGTTTCTGGAGCCAGGAGACCGCGCCTTCGCAGATTCAGTTCCAGCGCGAATCGGTCGGCGGCCGCATCTATGACGCCGCGCTGATCCGCAGCTACGTCATCATCCCCCAGCAGGCCGGCGACCTGCGCATCGACCCGGCTGAACTGGTGACCCTGGTCAGCGTGCGGTCCCAGCGCCGTTCCGGCAGCATTTTCGACGACTTCTTCGACAACGGCTTCACGACGGTCCGCAAGCGGGTGACGACTCCGCCGGTGACGGTCCATGTCAGCAGCCTGCCTGCCGGCGCGCCCGCCTCCTTCGGCGGTGGCGTGGGCAATTATACCATCAGCGCCAAGGTCAGCCGCGACAGCCTGAAGACCCATGATGCCGCTTCGCTCATCGTCACGGTGTCGGGCCGGGGCAATGTGTCCCTGCTTGAGGCCCCGAAGGTGAATTTCCCGCCGGATATGGATGTCTATGACACCAAGGCCACCGTGAAGTCCGACAAGGGTAGCACGACGGGCAGCAAAACCTTCGAATATCCCTTCATCCCGCGCAGTCACGGCGACTTCGTGCTGGATCCCATCGACTATTCCTACTATGATGTCAACGCCGGCAAGTATGTGACGCTCAGCACCAAACCCATTCCGCTCCATGTGGAGAAAGGGGCTGTGCAGGAGTCGCAGGGGACGGTGACCGCCCTGCCCGGCGTGGACCGCAAGGGCGTCCGCAACCTCGGGGAGGATATCCGGTATATCACGGTCAAGACCCCTTCGCTCCGTTCCGGAAGAAGCTGGTTCGTGGGCAGTACCTGGTATTGGGTCGTAGCGGCCGTGCTGGCCCTGCTGACCGCCTTGGTCTGGTTGCTGAGCCGCGAGGCCGCCGCACGCCGCGCCGACGTGGTCGGCACGAAGAACCGCAAAGCGACGAAGATGGCCATGGGCCGGCTGAAACTGGCCCGGGAATTCCAGCAGAAGGGCTTGCAGACCGCCTTCTATGAAGAATTGCACCGCGCCCTGCTCGGCTTTATTTCCGACAAGCTGAACATCGGGGCGGAAGACCTCAACAAAGAGGAGATTGCCCGCAGGCTGGAGGCGGCGGGCGTGGAGGCTTCGCTGGGCGGACGTTTCAATGCCCTGCTGGATGCCTGCGAATTCGCCCGCTACGCGCCGGAAGGCACGCAGGGGACGCTGGAAGGCCATTATGACGAGGCCGTCCAGGTGATTTCATCCATTGATGCAAGTATGAAAGGACATCATAAACCGCTGAAGGGAGCCGCGCTTTCCCTGCTGCTCCTGATGGCCCTGCCGGCCGGCATGACGGCCGCGCCGGTTGAGGACGAAGACTTGGCTCCGGTACAGCAGGAAGCACCTGTGGATCAGCAGGATGCCGGCTGGGCGGAATCCCTCTGGCAGCAAGGGGTCGGCGCCTATGAGCAGGGACAGTGGGCGGAAGCCTGCGCGGCCTGGGAGACCCTTTCCGGCGCCGGGATTGTCTCCGCGCCCCTGCAATATAACCTCGGAAACGCCTATTTCAAGGCCGGCGACCTTCCCCGGGCCATCCTGTCCTGGGAGCGGACCCTGAAACTGGACCCTTCCCATGCCGACGCCCGTTTCAACCTGCAGTTTGCGGGCAACCTGACGCAGGACCGGATCGACGCCGTTCCCGAGTTCATCTTCAAGGCCTGGCTGCGGAAGCTGTGTTACGGCCTGTCTTCCAATACCTGGGCCATCCTGGGCCTGGTCTTGTTCGCCGCTTTCCTGGCCATGCTCCTGCTCTTTTTGCTGGGACCCACTTCCGCCGGCCGCAAAACCGGTTTCTTCACCGGCATCGTGTTGCTGCTGCTCTGCGTCGGGACGGTCAGTTTCGCCCTCTGGCAGCGCAATGAGGGCATCCGGGCCGACAGCGCCGTCGTCATGCGGCCGGTCGCGCCGGTCAAGAGCGCCCCGTCCAGCGGAACGGACCTGTTCGTCCTGCACGAAGGGACGAAAGTCCGCCTGCTTGACGATGTGGGGGAATGGAAGAATATCGCCCTCGCCGACGGGCGTCAGGGCTGGATTCGGACGAAAGACATCGAAGTCATCTGAGGCCGGTCAGGTGCCAGAGGACGACGCCCACCGACACGGAGATGTTGAGGGAGTGTTTGGTGCCGCGCTGGGGGATTTCCAGGGAAAAGTCCGAGGCATCGACGACCTCCTGCTGCACCCCATCGACCTCGTTGCCGAACACCAAGGCATAGCGCTTCCCCGGCTCGGGCGTGAAGCGGTCCAGCTTGACCGAATGCACGGTCTGTTCCACGGACACGACGGTATATCCCTCCTCCTGCAGCCTTCTGACGGCCTGCAGGGTGTCTTCGCTGTGTTCCCAGGGGACGCTGTCTTCGGCCCCCAGGGCGGATTTATGGAGCTCGGCGGAAGGCGGTGTGGCGCAGATGCCGCAGAGCACGATCCGGTCCACGCCGAAGGCGTCGCTGCTGCGGAAGGCGGACCCGATGTTGTAGGCGCTGCGGATATTGTCCAGTACCAGGACGATGCCGGAGTCGGGTTTCTCTTTGTATTGCGCGGCGCTCATGCGCCCGAGTTCGATATTCAACAATTTTCGGTCGTGCATATTCCCATTTGCAATAAATCCGATGCAAAGGTAGTAAATATTCAACTTTTCGTGCTATCTTTGCGTAGATATGGATGCATGTCATCCACAAACCGCATAATTTATCATCAGCAAGCTCCGTCTTGCGAAATTTCAAAAATATGAAACAAGATTTACAGGTATTCGACCTCATCAAGAGGGAAAAGGAGAGACAGTCCGCCGGACTGGAATTGATTGCATCGGAAAACTATGTGTCCCAGCAGGTTATGGATGCGATGGGGTCTATATGCACCAACAAATATGCGGAAGGCTATCCCGGAAAGCGTTACTATGGCGGGTGCGAAGTCGTCGATGAGATCGAGCAGCTGGCCATCGACCGCCTCTGCCAGATCTATGAGGCGGAGTATGCCAACGTGCAGCCGCACTCCGGCGCCCAGGCGAACATGGCCGTCACGATGGCCTGCCTCAAGCCGGGCGATACCTTCATGGGCCTGGACCTGTCGATGGGTGGTCACCTGACCCACGGCTCTCCGGTCAATGCTTCCGGTATCCTGTACCATGCCGTTCCCTACGGGCTGGATCCCGAGACCGGACGGATCGATTATGACCAGATGGAGCAGAAGGCCCTGGAGTGCAAGCCGAAACTCATCATCGGCGGCGCGTCGGCCTATTCCCGGGAATGGGATTATGAGCGTATGCGGGCCATTGCCGACAAGGTCGGCGCCCTGCTGTGGATCGATATGGCGCATACGGCCGGCCTGATTGCCGCCGGTCTGCTGAAGAATCCGGTGAAATATGCCCATATCGTCACCTCCACCACGCACAAGACCCTGCGCGGTCCCCGTGGCGGTATCATCCTGATGGGCAAGGATTTCGACAACCCTTGGGGCCTGACGACCCCGAAGGGCGAGGTCAAGAAGATGAGCGCCATCCTGAATTCCAGCGTTTTCCCGGGCATCCAGGGCGGTCCCCTCGAACATGTCATCGCCGCCAAGGCCGTGGCCTTCTATGAGGCCATGCAGCCGGAATACAAGGCCTATCAGCAGCAGGTCGTCGCCAATGCGGCCGTCATGTGCCAGGCCTTTGTGGATAAGGGCTACAAAATCATATCCGGCGGTACGGACAACCACCTGATGCTCATCGATCTGCGGACGAAGTTCCCGGAGCTCAACGGCAAGGTCGCCGAGAAGGAGCTGGTCAAGGCCGACATCACCGTCAACAAGAACATGGTTCCCTTCGACAGCCGTTCCGCCTTCCAGACCAGCGGCCTGCGCATCGGCACCCCTGCCGTGACGTCCCGCGGTTTCGTGGAGAAGGACATGCTGGATATCGTCGATCTGATCGACGCGGTGCTTTCCAGCGCCTCCGCCCATGTGGCGGCCCTGACGGCCAAGGAGCCTACGGCCGGGCAGCTGGCGGAGCGTGAGGCCCATGAGGCCGTGCTCGCCGAGACCCGCCGCAAGGTCCACATGATGACCTCCGGGCGTCCGCTGAACCGCTATTGATAACCCATCATTTTCCGGCCCTCCCGATACCCAGGAGGGCCGAACCATTATCATGCATATACCTATGAAAACGAATCGAATCTTTCTTTGGACCCTGTCGGCCTTGCTGCTGGCCGCCTGCGTGCCGTATTCCGGCGACCGCGTCCCTTCCGCCAGTCCGTCCGCCTCGGGCGACCCTTCGGCGGACAGCCCTTCCGGCGACCCTTCGCAGGATGTCCCCGGGACTTCGCAGCCCGAAGGGGCTGTAAGCGGCTGGAAATTAGAGACTACCTATAGCACCCCGGGCATGCAGCGGACGTCGGTCGTGGACTTTACCTACGACGCCCAGGGCCGGATTTCGTCGTATGACGAAAAGGTGACGGAGTCGTCGGGCGAAGTCAACGCGTACAAACGGATTTACAACTGGACGGCGGACGACAGGATGCAGTTCCACAATACCTCCCTCAGCCACAAGGCCACCGCGTTCTGGGAACTGGACGGGCAGGGCCGCACGGTGCATTATTACACCCCGTCGGCGGATGATCCGTCGGTCCATAACGACGACTGGCGCCTGTCCTATTCGGAGGACGGTCACCTGGACGAGGTGAAGGGATATCACTACATCTACATCGACGAGGAGGACGAGGCGCGTTGCGGAGACTGGGACAAGAGCCTGCATTTCCTCTGGGACGGAGACGGCAACCTGGGCAGCATGTACGAGACCTGGACCGGCCCCGGCGGGGAAAGCGAGACCCGCAATCCCATGCGGATAGGATATGGCAACTTCAGGGAGAATCCCTTCTACGGGCAGCGTGTCGATCCGAGCGTCTTCTTCCTGTTCCGGGACATGTACCTGGGCCTGTACGGCCTTACGCCCAAGTACCTGATTTCCGGCATCTGGTACGACGACGAGGACCTGTTTTTCCCGGGAGACTGCATCCTTTTCCGCTATGGCTTCTGTGAAGATGACATCCTGCGCGAGATCACGGTGGAGCGGAAAGAGTCCGGCATGGCCTGGAGCTACAAGATGCATATTTACTATTTCGGCATCCCGGACAAGGACCCGTATATCCCCCCGGTCATCAATTAAGCCGTCTTTCGGCCGGCCCGCTTTGTTTTTGGGCCGTTTTCTCGGAATTTCGGCGAAAAATGATTATCTTTGCACGATTTGTGGAAATATATTTTTAATTCATAATAAAACATGTTCGAAAACAAGAAAAGAGTTTACCGTTTCGGCGGCAAAAACGCTGAAGGAAACGGCAAAATGCGCGAACTCCTCGGAGGCAAAGGCGCCAACCTCGCCGAGATGAACCTGCTCGGTATGCCTGTTCCCGCAGGCTTCACCATCACCACGGAATGCTGTGCTGAGTATTATGCACTGGGCGGTGGCTATACCGAAGAGCTCAAGAAGGAAGTGGCAGAAGCCATGGCCGCGACCGAGAAGATCATGGGCAAGAAGTTCGGCGACCCGAACGATCCGCTCCTCGTCAGCTGCCGCAGTGGCGCACGCAGCTCCATGCCGGGTATGATGGATACCATCCTGAACATCGGCCTGTGCTCCGCCACCCTCCCCGGTATGATCAAGAAGACCGGCAACCCGCGTTTTGTATATGACGCTTACCGTCGTCTCATCATGATGTACTCCGACGTCGTCATGGAGAAGGCTGAAGGCATTGAACCGGCCGACGGCCAGGGCATCCGCCAGCAGCTCGACCGCATGATGCAGGAGCTCAAGGACAAGAAGGGCTATGCTTCCGATACCGACATCACCGCAGAAGAACTCCGCGACCTCGCCGAGGCTTTCAAGGTGCGCATCAAGGAAGTCCTGGGTGTCGAATTCCCGGACACGGCTGAAGCGCAGCTGTGGGGCTCCATCGGTGGCGTGTTCAAGTCCTGGAACGGCAAGCGTGCCATCGCCTACCGCCGTATCGAAAAGATTCCGGATGACTGGGGCACGGCCGTGAACGTCCAGTCCATGGTATTCGGCAATATGGGCAATACTTCCGCTACCGGTGTGGCGTTCTCCCGCAACCCGGCCAACGGTGACAACAAGTTCTATGGCGAATGGCTCATCAACGCCCAGGGCGAAGACGTGGTCGCCGGTATCCGTACCCCGAACCCGCTGAACGAGGCCACCAAGAGCGAGAAGAACAAGAACCTCGCTTCCCTGGAGACCGCCATGCCCGAGGTCTATGCCGAACTCGACGAGATCCGCACCCATCTGGAGAACCATTTCCACGATATGCAGGACATCGAATTCACGATCCAGGAAGGCAAGCTGTGGATGCTCCAGTGCCGTATCGGCAAGCGTACCGGTCTGGCCGCCCTGCAGATGGCCATGGATATGCTCGAAGAGGGCATGATCGATGAGAAGACCGCTGTCATGCGCGTTTCTCCCAGCCAGCTCGACGAGATCCTCCACCCGGTGCTCGACCCGGCTTCCGAGAAGAAGTCCAAGGCTGTCGCTCAGGGTCTGCCCGCATCTCCGGGCGGTGCCGTGGGTACAATCGTATTCACCTCCGAGGCTGCCATGCAGGCGCAGGCAGAAGGCCGCAAGGTCATCCTCATCCGTGAAGAGACTTCTCCCGAGGATATCGAAGGCATGCGTGCTTCCGCCGGTATCCTGACCGTCCGCGGCGGTATGACCTCCCACGCCGCCCTCGTGGCCCGTGGCTGGGGCAAGTGCTGCATCGTCGGTTGCGACTCCATGAAGATCAACTTCGAGGACCAGAGCGTTACCTTCGGTGACGACCCGAAGGTCTATAAGGAAGGCGACTGGCTGAGCCTCAACGGCTCCAAGGGCCTTGTCTATAACGTCCGCATCGACACGATGGACGCTTCCGAGAACCCGCTCTTCGTGAAGTTCATGCGCATCGTCGATAAGTTCCGCAAGCTGGGTATCCGGACCAACGCCGATACCCCTGAGGATGCCGCCAAGGCCCTCAAGTTCGGTGCGGAAGGCATCGGTCTGTTCCGTATCGAGCACATGTTCTACGGCAAGAACAGCGAACTCCCGCTGGCCAAGATGCGTAAGATGATCCTCTGCGACACCGACGCCGAGCGCAAGGCTGCCCTGGCCGACCTCGAACCGTATATGAAGGCTGCCGTGAAGAGCACCCTGAAGATCATGGACGGCAAGCCCGTCGTGTTCCGTCTGCTCGACCCGCCGCTCCACGAGTTCGTTCCGCGCACGGAAGAGAAGAAGAAGGAAATCGCCCGCGAGCTCGGCATCACCGTCGAGGAAGTCGAGAAGAGAGGCGAGTCCCTGCATGAGGTAAACCCGATGATGGGTCACCGCGGCGTCCGTCTGCACGTGAGCTTCCCGCTCATCGCCGAGACGCAGTATAAGGCCATCTTCGAGGCTACGGCCGAACTGATGAAGGAAGGCCTGCACCCGATGCCGGAAATCATGATTCCGGTCACCATCTCCGCCCGCGAGCTGAGCTTCCAGAAGGCGATTTGCGACCGTGTCAAGGCCGAGGTGGAAGGCCGTCTGATGGAGAACATCACCTACCAGTTCGGTACGATGATCGAAATCCCGCGTGCCGCCCTCACCGGCGACCGTATGGCCCGTGCCGCCGAGTTCTTCTCCTTCGGTACGAACGACCTGACCCAGATGACCTTCGGC
>JAFUWX010000012.1 GCA_017471025.1 Bacteroidales bacterium | reverse complement strand
GACCTTCAGGAGTTTTTCTCCGCATGCCCGTCGGACCCCCATGACGTGCAGGCGGAGGATGTCACCGCGTATCTGTCTTCCCGGGAAGTGACCCGGCGCACCCAGGCGCGCATCCTCAGCGCTCTGCGCTCCTTCTTCGGCTGGATGCAGCTCGAAGGGGAGCGGAAAGACAATCCGGCCGAGCACGTGGATGCGCCGAAAATCGGCCGCTATCTGCCTGCCGTGCTGTCCGTGGAGGAGGTGAATGCCATCCTGGACAGCGTCAAGCTCACTTCCTGGACCGGTCTTCGGGACCGGGCCATCCTGGAGGTGCTGTATGGCTGCGGGCTCCGGGTGAGCGAGGCGGCCGGGATGCACATCTCCGACATTTTCCCCACGGAAGGCTTTGTCCGCGTGATCGGCAAGGGCGACAAGCAGCGCGTGGTGCCGATGGGGGAGGCCGCGGCCGAGGCGCTGCAGGCCTATCTGGCCGCCCGTCCCGAGGCGGCGGAGCCGCGTTTTGAGGATACCCTCTTCCTGAACGCCAAGGGCCGTCCGATCAGCCGGGTGGCCATCTTCAACCTGGTGAAAAAGCAGGCGATGGTGGCCGGCATCCAGAAGGAAATCTCCCCGCATACCTTCCGCCATTCTTTCGCCACCCATCTTATCGAAAACGGCGCCGACCTGCGCGTGGTCCAGGAAATGCTGGGCCACGAGAGCATTCTCACGACCGAAATCTATACCCATATCGATACCTCCACCTGGCAGCGTTCCGTCCTGGAGCACCATCCGGACCGGTAATCCTATTCTGCTGCGATCCGGCAGCGGGCGAGTTTGGCCGCCTGCCCTTCCTCCAGGATCCGGGCGCTGAGCAAGGCCTGGAGCGTATGCTCCTGCGGAGGCGTGCTCTCACGGTACAGGACTATGGCATGCGCCGTGTGCCGGTCCAGGTAGGGATGCAGCCGGAGGGAGTCCTCCGGAAGCGTCCACAGGGGGTAGCCGGGACAGGGCCCGACGGTGACGAGGTCTTCCAGCCCCCGGTATTTCTCCTCGTCAAAGTGCCAGATATCCATCAGTTGCTCCTTGTAGGAATAGCCTTTCAGTTCCTTGCGGTAGGCGACCATCCGCGCGGCAAACCAAGGCCCGATGCCCGGGAGGGCCTCGAAGGCGGCGGAATCGGCCTGGTTCAGGTCCACCAGCGGAATGTCAATGTACGGGGCGAGCCGGGCATAGAGGCTGTCCGAGACGACATAGGATTTGGCGAAATCTTCTTTCCGGGCATAGCGGCCGCCTTTGCTGCGGTAGCGCTCGATGGATTCCGCCTGTTTGCGGGAAAGCCCCAGGCGCATCATGTCCTCGACCGTCACCGTGTTCGGGTTGAAACGGAAGGATTCGTATCGCCGGGGGGTGTATTGCCGGCGTACGGCGGTGGCTTCGGCCCGGTGCGGGGCCTGGCGCAGGGTGACGGTTCTGCGGGGAAGGGTGTCGGGCGGCCCCGCCTGCGGGAACCGCTCGATGACATAGACCGTATCCGGACGGTCCTGGCCGGCCACGATGCTGAGCGTGGCGGCGCGGTGGACGAACAGGGCTGTCTGATAGCCCGTGACGAGAAAGGCGAGGGCGACGGCGCCCATGACGACGGATGTCGGCAGCCGCTTTTCAGTCTGTTTCTGGGGTGGCATCGTTTCCGCCGTGTTCACCCGTCGGAGTCCGATGTTTTTTGGACCGTTTGTCGGAAGGGTCCTTTTCTTCCTTCACCGCCGGCGCACCGGCGACGACGATGACGATTTCTCCCTTGGGCTCGTGGGCGCGGAACCACGCCAACACCTCGGCCAGGGTGCCCCTGCGGTGCTCTTCATGCACCTTGGAGATTTCCCGGGCTACGGAGCAGGGACGGTCTTCGCCGAAGGTCTCGACGAATTGTTCCAGCGTTTTGACCAGCCGGTAGGGCGATTCGTAAAAGACCATCGTCCGGGGCTCTTCCGCCAACTTGCCCAGGAGGGTCTGGCGCCCCTTTTTGACCGGCAGGAAGCCCTCGAAGCAGAAGCGGTCGCAGGGCAGGCCGGAAGATACGATGGCGGGGATGCAGGCCGTCGGGCCGGGCAGCGTTTCCACTTCGATGCCTTCTTCGGCGCAGGTACGGGCGAGCAGAAAACCCGGGTCGGAGATACCGGGGGTACCGGCGTCGCTGACCAGGGCGACATGACGGCCGGCCAGGATCTGTTCCTTGATGAGGCCGGCTGTCTGGTGTTCATTGAATTTATGGTGCGACTTCAGCGGTACATGGATGTCATAGCGCTGCAGCAGTACCGAACTGGTCCGGGTATCCTCGGCCAGGATGAGGTCCGCTTCCTTGAGCACGCGGACGGCCCGGAAGGTCATGTCTTCCAGGTTCCCCACCGGGGTCGGGACGATGTAGAGTTTGCCGGCCATCATTGACGGATTTTGCGCCGGACGGCCATCATGAAGCGATAGACATCTTCCGAGGCGATGTCCCATTCCGGGAAGGTTTCGCTCAGATAATCAACGGCTTCCTTCAGGGTAGGCATGGCGTTGAGCTTGTCGATGGAGTCCTGGTACAGGGCGGAATCGTCCCGGAAGAGTTTGCGGATAAACAAGACCTGGTCGCCCAGGCCGATCGCGCTGCGCAGCGAGCGGACTTCCGGACCGGGCATATCGTGCAGCCAGGCCGCCTTGTCCGTCATCACGTCCATGACGGCTTTCCCGTTCTGTCCGGCTTCCACATCGTTGAGGATTTTGCGGCGCCGGGTCCGTCCTTCGGGCTTGGGAAGGGATTCCGCGGCCCCGAACAGGCTGGCCGGAAGGTCGTCATCTTCCGGAAGGCTCTCCTTGCGGGGGGCTGCCGGCGGCATGTCTTCGACCGGCGGCGTTTCGGGAATATCCGGCAACTCGACGGCCGGAACCTCTTCGATTTCGGGCATCGTAATATCCTCTACGGAAGGAAGTTGGATATTGGATACGGCCGGCCCTTCCTGGGCGGGTACCACCGGCGCGGGGTCATCCAGGCTGAGGTCTATGGGCTCGGCGGAGCTGTCCGCGGGTGCTTCTCCCTTGAGCAGGGCGACCTCCCGTTCGAGAACTTCTATGCGGCGGACCAGACTTTCCAGCGTGTTGAAAACTTCGTTTGAAAAATCTTTGGCGGGACTATCCATTGTGGCAAGTTTTATCGTATATTTGTCATGTCCAACGGAACCGGAATCTCCGGACGGACACAAGTTAACCACAAATTTAGTAAAATGTTCGCAGAAAACGCAAAAAAAACGGGATGTATCGAAGTGATTTGCGGTTCGATGTTCTCGGGAAAGACAGAGGAACTGATCCGTCGCCTCAAAAGGGCCCAGTTCGCCAAGCAGAAGATAGAGACCTTCAAGCCCACCGTCGATAAGCGGTATTCGGAGTTGGATGTCGTCTCGCATGATTCCCACAGCATTTCTTGTACCCCCATCAAGAGTCCTTCCCGTATGTTGCAGATCGCGCCGGACACCCAGGTGGTCGGCATCGACGAAGCGCAGTTTTTCGACGAGAGCCTCATCGAGGTCGTGCAGACCCTGGCCAACCGCGGCGTCCGCGTGATTGTCGCCGGTCTGGATACGGATTACCTCGGCAAGCCTTTCGGCCCGATTCCGGGGCTTCTGGCCATCGCGGAAGACGTGCAGAAGGTACATGCCATCTGCGTGCGTTGCGGCGCCTTGGCGAACCATTCGCACCGGCTTTCCCAGAGCCGTAAGCTGGTGGTCCTGGGGGAGAAAGATATTTATGAACCGCTCTGCCGCGAGTGTTATAACAAGGCTTTGGCGGAGGAAAAGGAATAGCCCGCAGGGCATATACACAAAATGGCTGGTCAAAACGACCAGCCATTTTCATGTCAAGCATCTGCTTTATTGCAGGTGGAACCAGACGATCCGCTTGTGGGCGTTAGCCAGGATAAAGTAGAACAGACCGTCCGGGGTAGGGACGAGCAGGGCGTTGGACGAGCTGTAGGGTGCTGGGTCGGTGTAGTTCTCGTTCGTCAGCCATAAGCTGGTGTCCAGAATGCTCCAATAGCCCGTCCGGCCACCCCATTGGTCTGCATTGATCAGGAATGCCCTGCGGGGGCTATATAGGAAGAATTCTCCCGGTGCGGTGGCGACAAGGCGATGGTTCTTGTACCAGGCCACATCCAGGGCGTTGAAGTTGGAATTGCCGGAAGCCTCATCCAGCAGCCATTCGTAGGGCAGGATTTGCTCCATGTCGGGCAGAAGGGTGATGTTCCGCAGCCCGTCGGCATAGGCATGGAACCAGATTCCCTCCGCAATGGTGTCGCCCAGCGCTACGGCTCCGTTGGTGGTTGCGACCCAGATCTGGCTGTCTCCCTTGACGGTGAAAACCTCCGATGCGACGGGGGCACCGTTTTGGATTTCCCAGCAGAGGACAAATTGGTTGAACTCGCCCGAAGTAGAGCAGGTCAGGGTGAGCACGGCTTTTTCCTGGATGTTTCCGGTGATGGACATCCGTCCGACAGTGCCGTAAGCGGTCAGGTCGACCTCGTCAATCAGGGTTGACCATGCGTCATTGAGGATATCGTCGGTGTAAATGACCTGCAGGATGTTGGCCGTGCAGTTGCCGATGACCACATGGCCGGCATCGTCGCTGGCCAGCAGTTCGGGCCTTAAGGGGGAATCTGTCCGGTTGATGTTCGCGATGAACGAAGGATCCGAGTTGAGCTCCGGATAGCACCAGAACAAGTTCCTCCCGTTGGAAATGACCAGTTTGCCCTGGTTCCAGGACAGTTGGCATTCGGCATCGAACTTCGTATCCTCTTCTGCTTCCAGAGAGAAGACGCCGGTATTGACCATTTCCGGCAGGAATGTGCCGAACCCCGACGGGCCGAAGGCGGCTTCATTGTCCGGGGTCCAGGCTTCTATTTCGACGGAGACATCGGCTGTGGGCTCGTCTTCCTGCATGTTCAGCCGGGCCAGGATCTGGGTGCACGACTCCAGATAGATTTGGTCATTCAGTCTGTATTCATAGCAGGAACCGTCCGTCCGTTCGACCAGAATCCGGGGCGTGGCCCAATGCGGCGGGATGATGGCCTTCCAGGCCGGCTCACCGTAATAGTCGCTGGGCAGTGCCTTGATGGTCCCCGTAGTTCCCAGTTCAGTCGTATATGTGAAATCCCAATGGACCTGTCCCATTACGTTGGCGATATAGACATTCGCAATGAGGTCGGCATCCCGGGAGGGGATGACTACGAACTTGGACAACATGTGGCCAAAGACCAGGTTGACGTTCCCGTTCCTGTCCGGCGTGCCGTTGAACTCGGCCATCATCAGGTCGGAAGCCGTATATTGCTCCCAGGTGGATTGATCGGCATTGACATAGAAATACTTGTCGTTGTCCGGTTTGTAGGGGTAGTAGGCCTGGAAGCTCAGTTTGGCATCCGCCTGCTCCTCCATGGGGTTGAGCGGGACGAGCTTGCCGCCGCGGCTTTCCAGCGGGGCATTGTCATATATGTACCCCAGGGTCGTGCCATACAATCCGATCAGGTCACCGTCCTCGAAGGCTGTATCCGTCGCCTTGGTGGCGTAACCGCCGATCGACGCCGAGAAGGTGATGCCCTTTTTGAGGGGGGCATTCACCTCCGCCGTCTTGCCGCACCCCCATGGCAGGAGGGCGGCAAGGCAAAGGGTGAGGATTGCTGATTTTCTCATAACAATCTGATTTTAACCACGTTTAATATCCCTCAGGGTAGGCATAGACCAGTTCGAAGGTGTCTTTGTAGATAGCCGGATAGCCGACGACGGTGATGGTGTCGCCCACCTTGATGCCCAGGCGGGAGAAGGATTTGTCGTTGGTGGCGCCATAGCCCAGGTCGGAAGAGGTCAGACCATAGACATAGACGGTCGTCCCTGCCTCATCGGCCAGGTAGAGGTTGCCGTAGGTGCTGTTGGCGATTGTATCCACTCTGCCGGTCACCCGGTAACGCTGGACAACGGAAGGCTGTACATTCAGCAGGTCAGCGATGCTGATGTCGATGATCTCGACCGGACCGACTTCTGCGCCCACTTCCAGGGTGCTGACCATGATGGATACCTGCGTCGAGTTATATTGCACGGCAAAACCCCGGATGGTCACTTCGTGGTCGTTCGCATAGCTGAAGTCCTGGTTGGGCCAGTAGAAGTTGGCCGTGCGTTCGGACCCATCGACAATCAGGAGAGACCCATTGCCGCGCAGCACACCGGTGACCTCCACCGGGGCGGCATAAGGTACCTGCCACTCGTCGATGCTCTTGGTGATATTCTGGAAGCCCGGATAATCGGCAATTACATCAAGCAGGTTGTCGGGTGTCACTTCGCCGTTCGTCAGATCTGTCACGCTGCCGAGAACATCAATCACCAGGTCGCCCTGGATTTCAGCGGTATTGTAATAGGTACTCTTGGTGCCCTGTACGCGGACCACATCGCCGATATTGACCGCCACGGAAGGGTTGGCTCCCTGGTAAACCAAGACGCAGGCTTCCTCTGCATCCATGATGACGAAGCCGCGGGCGCAGGTCGCCACGACAATGCCCGGCTGGATATCGACCCAGGTGCCGTCTTCCGCTTCGACAGCATCTATGACGGTAGTCGGCGTCTGGTTTCCGGCCAGGAAACTGGCGTCTCCCACTTCCGGATATTTGTCATCGGGATGATACATCACGAACAGCGTGCCGCTGAACCCCGGGAAGGTCTCGATATTGACCGAAATGTCCGCACCGTTGCGTTCGGCACTGAAACTCATCGAGCCGTTGGGAATATCCACCGAGAAAAAGTTGCTGCTAGCCACCCAAGGTCCACCATAGTTATAATCCCAGGTGCCGTTGGCCCGGATCTTGAACAACTTACCGTCGTATTTTTCAATGTAACCGATGAAGGCCTGGTAGTCCTCCACCCATTCCATCTGGATTTCCGTCTCGCCCCAGCCGTTCATTTCTCCGACGATGCCCCAGCTGTACTGGCGCTCATCGACTTCCTGGACATATTCGATGAACAGGACCTGGGCCAGCATGTTCGAACCATCCTTGTCGGCCTGGAGGATAAAGCTGATACGCACCTGTTTATCGCTGTCGATAAAGCTCAGGTCGCCGTCCGGAGACGAGATGTCGTAAATCTTGTAGCCGTATCCGTCCCCGGTGCTAATATAATAGGAAGGTGCTGCGGTTTCAGTAGCGGCATTGCTGGAAACCCACCCGGTCATTTCATAGCGCTGGAACGGGTTGGCGGGGAAGGCTGACAACTGGCTCCCTTCAACCGCGACAGGGTCGAGATAAATCTCGGCGTATGCCTCTTCCGGATTGCCGATGTTGCCGAATGCAGCCGGACTGCGGTAGAGGAAGAGTTCTGTGCCATCATCGATATACCATCCGCCACTGTAGGGTGTCTCACCGATGTTCTGAACTGGGAAGGCCACCCAGATGTAACGGTCGATGCACTGGGAAATGTCGTATTTCTTGTAGCCGTAATTGCCGTAATAGACCATCTCTGTCGGCCCGAAAGATGACCAATAGCCGTTCCCATTGTTGTCCGAGCTCTGCACAAACAGGGCGTCATACTCGTTCCCGCTTTCGTCCAGGACATAGATGGTGGCCGTGCGGTTGTCGTTGACATTGGTGAAAGTATATTCGCTGCCCCAGTTCCAGTCCATGACGGTGCTGGAGAACTGGACGGTACCGCTGGTCCCTTCGCTGAGTACCAGATTGGCTCCGATGGCATAGCCTTTATCGAAATAGACGGTGCCGGGCGCTTCATAGACGCTGGATTCTCCGTCTGCGGTGACAACACGGATGACAGGCGTGGCGCTCTGGGGCGGAATAATACCCATCCAGGCTTCCGTCCCGTTGATGGTAACCGGACAAAGCCGTATGGAGGAAAGCGCACCCCAGGCGTAAGCGATGTTATCGGACACATTGACTTCGCCCTGGACAAGGACATTGTCCAGATATACCTCGGAGATTTCCTTGCCCGGCTGGTTGTCAATCTGCAGGACGAGTTTGGAAAGCTGGTGGTAGAAGACCAGTTCCACCGCCGGATCCCCCGGGGAACCCCAGGCCGTGGCGGCCATCAGGTCGGACCGGGTGTATTCGCTGTAGGTGTATTGGTCCGTCGAGACGTCGAACCTCGATTTCCGGGTGGGGACAAAACCGGACTCGTACGGATAGTAGGCATAGAACATAGTGCCTTCCTGGCTGTCCGCATTCCAGGTGAGCGCTTGCTCGGGAATGAGCGAGGACCCTTCCGCCTTCAGGGCGACGTCGAAATAGTTCAGCGGACTCATGGCATACAGACCGATCCGGTCGCCATCGTCGAAAGCCGTATCGGATGCCTTGGTGACATACGACCCGACTGCCGACCGGAAGCGGATGGGTTCGCCCTTACTGGCGCCTTGCTGCTCCAGCACGTTGCAGGAGGCCAGGCCCGTCAGGACCAGGACACTCAAGAATAGGGAATATATTCGTTTCATAGACTTGCTTGTTTATCGGTTATCGTTCTGTCTGAAAAGGCATGCCCAGCGGCTGCTGGCTTGCCGGTGCGGAGCTGACCGTGACCTGGATATCGGCGGGCCGGAGGCTCTTCAGCGGTTCAAGGTGACTGAGGGCCATCACTTTCACGCTTGCAGGGTCATCACCGCTGCCGAGCGCGGGCCGTTTGCGCGGTGCCGGATTCGCAGCGGCCTGCTGCTCTGCGGCCACGGGGTCGAATTCGACGCCGGGCAGCAGGACCAGGACACACAGCTGTGTTTCGTAGTTGGCCAGAAGATAATTGGTCCCGTATAACTGCATATAAGGGGCAATCTGGTACACACCTTCTGCAATCTTCTTGTTCCTGTAGGCATATACGTTGGTGGAAGGGGATTCTACGCCATACGCCTGGTGATGATAAATCAAGGTGTAGTCCGTATCGCTTTTCCACTCGTTCTGGTTCGGGTAGCGGAAGCCGGTGCTGTAGTCGGAATAGAAGATATAGTCTTCTCCGTCCGTGTCGGAGACGGTGTAGAAGTCAATGTATTCCGCCGGTTCCAGTCCGTAATAGGCAAGCAGCTCTTCCGTGCAGGATTTCCAGAGTTCGCCATAAGGATTCATGACGCGGTATTTCCCCTCGACGGCCGGGTCATAGAGAATCTCCACGGAGGATTTGTAGTAGTTTTCTTCGCTGTAACCGCCTATTCCCCATACGCCGGGAACGAAGCGGTCGATGTAGGTACCGTAGCCCAGACTGGCCCACTCGGATGCCGCTCCGGTGCGGAGCCGCACAGTCTGCACGGCTTCTGAGCCGAAGGCATTGAATCCCAGGACGTAGATGACATAATCGGTGTCGGGCATCATGCCGCTGACCGTAATCGGGTAGCCGGCCAGGAATCTGCTGTTGCCGCCATAGTATGTGCCATAACTATAGATATAGTTCCTGCGATTCTCTTCATCGGCGTCCAACTTGGTGGCCTCCTCGGCCGTGACGGCCAGGACGCGGGCGGTGTTGATATCGCCCGTGATGGTCAGGCTTGCTTCGCTGCCCGGGTTGATATCGCTCAGGACGGGATCGCCGAGGGTGAATTCGCAGGCCGGAGCCTCCTCTCCCTCAGGTACATAAGCGAAATTGAGGTATCGATAGTACCAGGAACCGTCGGCGCCTTCCGTATAAAGGAGCATCCGGTATTTCCCGGCCGTAGGCAAGGCGAGTTCTATGTTGGTGGTCAGATCCGGATCGAAACCGTATTCGGTGAAGCCTTCGCCCAGGGCTTTGGCCTGTTCTACGGCCTCGTCCAACTCGGACTGATAGACGAAATATCCTTCGAATAAGCCGAGGACGAACCTGGTATTGTCGGGGTAGAGGGTCGTCGTGATGTTGATGGCCTTGGTCCCGTCGTCCTGGGTGATGGCGGTCCAGTTGAGGTCGCCCATGTCAGAAACATAATAGGTGTGGCGCTCATATCCGGGCAACACGAAGGTGGTGTGTCCTAACTTGTTACCGTAATACCAGCCGATACCGGGAACATAGACGACCAGGGAGCGGGGCGCCTGGAAACTGATTTCCCCGTCGGAGAAGACGCCGTACAGGCTGCTTGCCTCATCCCCCCAGCCATTTTCCTGGTTGTAGGATTCGGTCAGGATATTCTCGCCGCCGTACAACAGGCCCACGGGTGAATTCATAGGGATGGTCACCTTTTCAGGATTCCGGGCATCCAGGATCACGCCCATTTCAGAGAGGTGGAGACCGCCGGCAAAATACGGGCTATTGACATACGCCCAGCGTAACTGATAGACGTCTCCGCCGTCGATGACCTGGTAGAACGTCACGGGCATCTCGTGGGCAGGCACGCTGAAGGGGCCGGAAACGTTGCTTTCCAGCATGGAGCCTTCTCCCAGATACTGGAATTCAGACAGGAAGATGGACCGGGTCGCCAGGTTGAGCCTGAGGTAGAAGGACCCCGCACCGTAGGTGACGGTAGGATACTGATAGTAATACGGGTCGCTGTCGGTGGCGTTTTCGGTCTCGCTGACGAGCGGCGTGTTTTCCCTGCCGCCGAACACCTGTCCGGAGTCGCTGCCGATGATGAATCCTTTGATGTTGCCCTCTGCATCGGCGAAATTATAAACGGTCTCATAGATTCCGTCGCCGACGTAGGTCAGTTCCACAATGTCGCGTGCCGTGGTCTGGATGAAATAGCCTTCCGGTTCTTTCTCCACGCCACCGCCGATCTGGATCTGCTGTCCTTCGTTCCAGGGCACGATTTCGCTGGTGAAGGAGATGCTTTCGTCGGCCTTGACCGTCATCGAAGCGGAGACCTGGCGGCCGGATTCAAAGGAAATGATATCGGGGCTGCTGAACGCCAGCTCTTTCTTGTCCGCCGTGAGGATAACGATGCGGAGCATGGTCCGCCCCGGGACGGTGATGGCCATATACCTGCCGTTCCCGACCTCCAGCGGCGTGAAGGCCGCCGACTCGTTGGCCGGGACCGGTGTGATGTTGTTGTCCAGGACATTGACCATGCAGGTGGTGTTGAGGCCCTCAAGGGTGATCTGCGAGATTTCGATTTCGCTGGTGATATCGAGCACCAGCCGGGACATCAGGTGGCGGAAGCCCAGGTGGACGTTGTCGCCCGGTTTCGCCTCGGTGACGGCGCCCAGCAGGTCAGCCTTTTCGTATTGCTCGGGCAGGCTCTGGTCGGCGGGAACGGAGAAAGGAAAATCTTCCGTCGGGTTGAACATGGCCGTGGCCGTGACGTCGAAAGGATACCAGGCGACGAATGTCGTAGGCTCCGTCTGCTTGCGGCCCCAGTATAGTTTTTCATCCGGGACGAAGGCCTGTCCGTCCCAAGTGAGGCGGACGCCGGTCCGGTTGATGGGCTCCAGGGCATACAGCCCTGCTACGTCACCCTGCTCGAAAGCGGTGTCGGTAGCCTTGACCGCATAGTCGCCGATGGAGGACGTAAACCGAATCTCATCACCGCTGGAAAGCGGTTGTTCCTGCTCGGACAATTGCTGGCAGGAAAGCAGCGCCGTTGCGGCGAACAGTGCTGTGAGAAGTGTTAAACGCTTCATATACATGGATTTAAGATTATTCTTCTTCTAAATCGTGGTGCTCACCTTCGCCCCAGTCTTCAATGTCTCCGTCGATGGGCGGTTCGCCCGGCTCATCGGAAGGATCCGTGGAAGGGTCTTTCGACGGGTCATCGGAAGGATCCGTGGAGGGGTCTTTCGACGGGTCGTCAGAAGGATCATCGGAAGGGTCCGTGGAAGGATCGGTTGAGGGGTCCTCCGAGGGATTGTCAGAAGGATCATCGGAAGGGTCGCTCGACGGCTCATCGGACGGGTCCGTCGAGGGGTCGTCCGAAGGCGTAGCGGAGCCGGCCTTCTGCACCACGATGATGGTCCCGTTTTCATTTACCTCGGCGGCACTCAGGCTGATGGTCGCCCGGCGCTCCGCACCGCTCTCGTTCGGGCGGGCGCTGAGCGTCAGGGCATTCGTTCCCTTGGCGCCGGATGTGGCCGAGAGTGACAGCCAGTCCGCCTCGCAGGAAGCCGTCCAGGCCCCCGGAGCGGAAAAGGCAACCGTCACCTCTGCGCCTGCGGCATTCATCTCCACGGTCTGGCTGACGGGGGAGAAGGGGGTGACCGTCGGAATCATCTCGCAGGCGGCAACCGCAAACGATGCGATTGTCGCCAGACAAAACAGTTTTAATCTTTTCATATCGTAAGGTTATATTTTACATACCAATACCGGCCGCGTGACGTTCCGCGACCGGTATCCTGGATCTTGTCCAGTGCGTAATGACAAAGGCATTACGGGTTAGAAGTTTGCTCCGTCGGTAAAGCGGAATAGCCGGTGTCCAGGTACGTCGGTGATCTGATAACGTCACACTTGCAAAGATACGTATCATTATTTAAAACGTATTATATCTTATGGTCGAAATAATGTTCGATAATACCCAATTTATAGGGGCCTTCAATCCCTATAAGGCATTAGTGCTTAATTCGCTACGTCGCTGATGAACTTGAGCCGGACCAGTCGGATTTCCAGCGGCTCATAATCCTCGGACAAGGCGGCCATCGCGTCCTCCAGCGATCCGCTCGTCGCCTCGTCCCGGAACCAGGCGAAGAGTTCGTCGGCCACCTCTTCGTCGAGGCGGTCCTGGATGTAATAATCCAGGTTCAGCCGGGTCCCGGACTCGACGATGGCCTCGATTTCGGTCAGCAGTTCGTCCATCGTCAGGCCCTTGGCCTGGGCGATGTCCTCCAGGGCCATCTGCCGGTCTATGCTTTGGATGATGAAAATCTTGTTCCCCGAACGGGAACAGATGGATTTGACGACAAAGTCATCCGGGCGCTCGATCTCGTTCTCTTCCACATACTTGGCGATCAGCGAGATGAAATCCGCGCCGAACTTGCGGGCCTTTCCGTCGCCGACCCCCTGGCAACCCCGCAGCTCTTCCAGGGTAAGCGGATACAGGATGGACATGTCTTCCAGGGCCGGGTCGCCGAAGACCACCCAGGGCTGGACGCCCTTGCGCCGGGCCACATCCTTGCGCAGGTCCTTGAGCATGGCCAGCAGCACGGGGTCTCCGCCGCCGCCTCCGGCCGCCTTGATGTCGGGCTCGTCGTCCTCATCCACGCCTTCCGAGAACTTCCTGTCCTCGATCAGCATGATCGGGTAGGGGTTTTCGTAGAAACTGCGGCCCTTTTCGGTGACGAAGATCTTGCCGTAGCTTTCGATTTCCTTGTCCAGCAGATGGAGGATCAGCCCCTGGTGGATCACCATGCACCAGAACTTGGCGTCATGCTGCGCCCCCATGCCGAACTCCTCGCGCTTGTCGTGGTTGTAGGACTTGATCAGGGAGTTGTCCACCCCCGCCAGGATGTTGGCCAGGTGTTCGAGTTTGAAGGTCTCCGGAAGGGTCAGGATCAGGTTGATGGCGAGCCACATTTCCCACTGGCCGTCGAAGCGCTGTTTGGGGCTGACGCAGTTGTCGCAACAGCCGCAGTTCTCCTGCGGGTATGCTTCGCCGAAGTAATTGAGCAGCAGCTTCCTGCGGCATTCTCCCGACTCGGCGTAGGCCACCGTTTCGTTGAGCAGCTGCTTGCCGATTTCCTGCTCGGAAATGGGCTTTCCCTGCATGAATTTCTCCCGCTTCTGGATATCCTTGTAGCTGTAATAGGTGATGCAATGGCCCTCCAGTCCGTCGCGGCCGGCACGGCCGGTCTCCTGGTAGTAGCCTTCGATGCTCTTGGGGATGTCGTAATGGATGACGAAGCGCACGTCGGGCTTGTCTATGCCCATGCCGAAGGCGATGGTGGCCACGATGACATCGACCTCTTCGCTGAGGAAGCGGTCTTGGTTCTCCGCCCGGGTCTTGGCGTCCAGGCCGGCGTGGTAGGGCAGGGCCTTGATCTGGTTGATGACCAGCAGCTGGGCCAGCTCTTCCACCTTTTTGCGGCTCAGGCAATAGATGATGCCGGATTTGCCGGGATTCTGCTTGATATAGCGGATGATGTCCTTTTCGGGCTCCACCTTGTCCCGGACTTCGTAGAAGAGGTTGGGCCGGTTGAAGGAGGATTTGAAGACCCGCGCGTCCGGGATGCCCAGGTTCTTGAGGATGTCGCTCTGGACCTTGGGCGTCGCCGTGGCCGTCAGGGCGATGATCGGGGCCTTGCCGATGCGGTTGACCAGCGAGCGGATGTTGCGGTATTCCGGCCGGAAGTCATGCCCCCATTCGGAGATACAGTGCGCCTCGTCCACCGCATAGAAGGAGATCCGGATTTCCTTCAGCAGCTCGATGTTGTCCTCCTTGGTCAGGGACTCCGGGGCGACATACAGCAGGCGGGTAACGCCTTTGAGCAGGTCTTCCCGGACCGCGGCGATCTGGGCCTTGCTGAGGGAGGAATTCAGGAAATGCGCGATGCCCTCATTGCCCGAGACGAAGCCCCGGATGGCATCCACCTGGTTCTTCATCAGGGCGATGAGCGGCGAGATGACGATGGCCGTGCCGGGCATCATCAGGGCGGGGAGCTGGTAGCAGAGGGACTTGCCGCCGCCGGTCGGCATCAGGACGAAAGCGTTGTTCCCTTCGGTGAGATGGCGTATGATGTCCTCCTGCTCGCTCTTGAACGAGTCATATCCGAAAAATTCTTTCAGAAAACGGTGTATGGTGGCAGAATCGATGGACATCGTGCGTCGCCTTTTCGTCTAGGTTAGACGGCAACGCTATAAATATAGACATTTTTTTTCTAATGGCAAAATTTTTGGTCAGAAAGGCACAATATTTTTCGACAAAAAGAACGGAATGATTTTTGTATGAAAGTTTCCTCCGGATTTTTATGACTTTCCAAAATTAATTCCGATATTTGCATTTCGCGCGGATGTGCGTAAAAAGGAACTTAAAATTTAATAAACGATATGAAGACCAACACAATTCTCGCAGCCGCACTGGCGATGACCGTCGCCTTTGCCTGCACCAGCCAGAAAGAAGGCGGCGAAGCTGCCCTTGAGAGCGAAATCAATGCCGAAAAGCCCGTCAACGTGAACGACCTCCTTCCGAAGAAGGCCCTCGTCGATTCCGCCAGCTATTACATGGGTATGAACTTCGGCATGCAGGTGAAAAACTGGGATATGGGCAACCTCAACTGGTCCCTCCTCCTCAAGGGTATCAAGGACGCCGCTAACTCCAAGGGCGATTTCCGCGATTCCGCTTTCATCTACCAGTTCAAATACAACCCGGGCGAGCAGTTCTCTACCTTCAACCAGACCCTCGACAAATTCATGAAGATGCGTCGCGACTATAAGCTGGCCGTGAACACCGAGAAAGAGGAGAAATTCCTGGCCGAGAACGCGAAGAAGGACGGCGTGCAGGTGACCGAGAGCGGTCTCCAGTACATCATCGAAGAACCGGGCAGCGAGCTGAAGCCGGGTCCGAAGGACACCGTCTATGTACTCTACAAGGGTACCCTTCCCGACGGTACGGTCTTCGACGAGACCAAGGAAGGCGCCGAGCCTGTCCGTATGATGCTGAACCGCGTCGTGAAGGGCTGGACCGAAGGTCTGCAGCTCATCGGCGAAGGCGGTAAGATCAAACTCTTCATCCCCTCCAAGCTCGGTTATGGCGAGCGCGGCACCAACGGCATCGAGCCGAACACTCCGCTCACCTTCGACGTGACCCTCAGCAGCGTGAAGCCTTTCGTCGAGAAGCCGGTGGATAACAAGGACGCCAAGAAGCGCAAATAATCCCCGCAAGACACAGATGCAGAGCCTGCTTAGCGTTACGCCAGGCAGGCTTTTGCTTAAGAAATAACAGACTTAGATTATGGCCAATCTTGAAATCGAAGGACGCATCGTCCGCCTGCTTCCCGTTCAGCGGGGCACTTCCCAGCGGGGCGAATGGTCCAAACAGGAATTCATCGTAGAATACCAGGACGGTAATTTCCCGACCTCGGTCGTGTTCAATGTCTGGGGCGCTGACAAGGTCCAGGACCTGCAGAACTACCAGGTGGGCGATACCGTCAAGGTCTCCTTCCGGCCTTCGAGCCGCGAATATTCCGGCCGCTATTATACCGACCTGCGTGCCTGGCGCATCGAGCGCGCCGGCGCCTCACCGGCCCAGCCGGCGCCCGCCCCTTCCCGGGACGACATGCCGGCCGGATTCGCTCCGTCTTACCAGCAGACCCCGCCCCCGAGCCTTGGCGACATGCCCGCGGCCGACAGCGGCGACGACCTGCCCTTCTAAGACCCGGTGATGGAGAATACGCTCTACAAAGTACTCTTCGCGGTACTGGCCGTCGGGATGCTGTTCCTGCTGTTCGCCGCCTTCCCGTATTTCCTGATGGCGGCGGGCGTCGGGCTGCTCCTGTGGGGCCTGTACCGGCTGGTGAAACGCTTGTTCCCCGCCACGGCCGGCGCGAAGTCCGAAGGAAGCGCGCCGAAGGCCCGCCCGCAGTCCGGGCAGAAGCCGCAGCCGGATTTCTCCGACGTCAAAGACGTGGAATACAAAAAGATAGAAAGATAGACTAAGCATCCATGATTCCCCAGGAGACCGTTGCCCGCATCCTTGACGCCGCCCAGATCGAAGAGGTCGTGGGCGACTTCGTGTCCTTGCGCAAACGGGGCGCGTACTATATGGCGTGCTGTCCTTTCCACAACGAAAAGACGCCGTCCTTCGTCGTGACGCCCTCCCGGGGAACCTACCATTGTTTCGGCTGCGGGAAGCACGGTACGGCCGTCGGTTTCGTGATGGAACACGAGAACCTCGACTATCCCGGCGCCCTGAAATACCTCGCCCGGAAATATGGCATAGAAATCGTCGAGAAGGACCTCTCGGCCGAAGAGATTGCGGCCCGTCAGCGCAGCGAGAGCCTGTATATCGTCTCCGAATTCGCCGGCAAATTCTTCCAGGAAAGCCTCGACACCGAAGAGGGCCGGGCCATCGGTCTGGAGTATTTCCACAGCCGGGGACTGGAGGATGAGACCATCCGCAAATACGGATTGGGCTGGGGGCCGAAGGACAGGCAGTCGCTCATCACCAAGGCCCGCGAGCAGGGCTACAAGGAAGATTACCTGGTGGATACGGGCCTCTGCATCCGCTATGACGACGGCCGCGTGGCCGACCGTTTCTTCGACCGCGTCATCTTCCCGATCCATTCCGTCAGCGGCCGGGTCATCGCCTTCGGCGGCCGGACGCTGCGCACGGACAAGACCGTGGCGAAATACGTCAACTCCCCGGAGACGGAGATCTATGACAAGAGCCGGTCGCTGTACGGCATCTATTTCGCCAAGAACGCCATCTCCCGGGCGGACCGCTGCTACCTCGTGGAAGGCTATCTGGACGTCCTGTCGATGCACCAGCTGGGCATCACGAACGTGGTGGCCTCCAGCGGCACCTCGCTGACGGTCCCCCAGATCCAGCTGATCCGCAAATTCACCCAGAACGTCACCATCATGTACGACGGTGACGCCGCCGGCATCCATGCCGCGCTGCGCGGCATCGGGCTGGTGCTGAAAGAGGGCATGAACGTGCGGGTGGTCCTGCTGCCCGACGGCGACGATCCCGATTCCTATTCCCGCAAGCATACGCTCGCGGAGGTGGAGGATTTCATCGCCACCCATGAGCATGATTTCATCGCGTTCAAGACCGACCTGCTGCTCGGCGAGGCGGGGGACGACCCGCTGAAACGGGCGGACCTCATCAACGACATCGCCGACACGATCGCCCTGATCCCCGATGCCGTCAAACGGACGACATACGCCCAGGCCAGCGCCGAGAAATTCAACATCGACGCGGCCATCCTTTTCGACCGCATCAGCCGTACCCGCGAAAAGATGCTGGAGGACGACCGCAAGGCCGCCCGCCGCGCTCCTCAGCAGGCGTCCGAGCCGGAGGAAATCCCCGCGGCCCCTTACCAGGAAGCCCCGCAGCAGGAGGCCCCTTCCCGGGACAACGTACTGTTCGAATCGCCGGTCCTGGCCCATTGTGAACGGGAACTCCTCTGGCTGATTCTCAACTGGGGCCTGGAGCCGCTGAACTTCGAGACGGACTCGGAGTTCTACGATGCGGAATATACCTACACCGTCGCGGACTTCATCCGTTCGGCCTTCGAGGCGGACGAACACGTCATGGCCAATTCCATCTACCGCCGGACCTATGATGCCTTCTTTGCCCTGTACGATACCGACCAGCAGGCTTCCCAGGCCACCCTGGTCAAGCACCTGATGGACGGGGAGGACAGGACGGTCGCGCAGGTGGCGGCGGAGCTTACCCAGGAGCGCTACCAATTGACGGTCAAGAACTTCGCGGCCGCCATGACGGCGACTTCCAGCCAGCTTGTGAAGAATGTGCCGAAAGCCATCCTGGTCTATCAGTCCAAGCGGCTGGTGGTTCGCAACCAGGAGATCATGGACCGGCTCAAGGCCCACCCCGAGCAGGCGGCGGACCTGCTGGCCCGGATGCAGGAGGTGTCCAACCTGCGCAAAGGGATAGAAGAACGACTGGGCCGCGTGCAGTGACCCTCGGAAAGAAAATATGACAACACAATATGGAAAAGAAATTTAAGAGAACCCTCGTAACCTGCGCCCTGCCGTATGCCAACGGCCCCGTGCATATCGGCCATCTGGCCGGTGTCTATGTCCCAGCCGATATCTATGTCCGCTATCTGCGGATGCGCGGCGAAGACGTGCTGTATGTCTGCGGGTCGGATGAGCATGGCGTGCCGATCACCATCAAGGCGAAAAAGCGCGGCGTCAGCCCGCAGGATGTCGTGGACGAATACAACCGGACGATCAAAGACTCTTTCACGGGTCTGGGCATCAATTTCGATATCTATTCCCGGACCACCTCCGAAGTGCATTCCCGCACGGCGTCGGATTATTTCCGGGCCCTGTACGACAAGGGGCTTTTCATTACCCGCGAGAGTGAGCAGTACTATGATGAGGAGGCCAAGCAGTTCCTCGCAGACCGCTATATCACAGGTACTTGCCCCAAATGCGGCAACCCGCATGCCTATGGCGACCAGTGCGAAAAGTGCGGCAGCACCCTCAGCCCCGAGGAGCTGATCGACCCGAAGTCCGCCCTCAGCGGCGGCGCGCTCGTCCGCAAGAAGACCACCCACTGGTACCTCCCGCTGGACCGCTATGAGGCCTGGCTGCGGGAATGGATCCTGGACGGACACAAAGAGTGGAAGACCAATGTCTATGGCCAGTGCAAGAGCTGGCTGGACAACGGCCTGCAGCCGCGTGCCGTCACCCGCGACATGGACTGGGGCGTGCCCGTCCCCGTGGAAGGGGCGGACGGCAAGGTCCTCTATGTGTGGTTCGACGCACCCATCGGCTATATTTCCAACACCCGCGAACTCCTGCCGCAGAGCTGGGAGACCTGGTGGAAGGACGAGGACACCCGCCTGATCCATTTCATCGGCAAGGACAACATCGTCTTCCACTGCATCGTCTTCCCGTCCATGCTGAAGGCCGACGGAAGCTATATCCTGCCGGACAACGTCCCGGCCAACGAGTTCCTGAACCTCGAAGGCGACAAGATCTCGACCTCCCGCAACTGGGCCGTCTGGCTCAATGAATACCTGGAGGATTTCAAGGGCCAGGAAGACGTGCTGCGCTATGTGCTGTGCGCCAACGCCCCCGAGACCAAGGACAACGATTTCACCTGGAAGGACTTCCAGACACGGAACAATTCCGAACTGGTGGCCATCTTCGGCAATTTCGTCAACCGGGCTATCG
>JAFUWX010000011.1 GCA_017471025.1 Bacteroidales bacterium | reverse complement strand
TGGCGCTCGGGAATGACCTCCTGCAGGAAGAGTTGCAGGAGCCGCTTGCGCGCCTCGGTTCCGAAGGTACGCTTGAACCAATAGTCAAGCAGGATGTTCGCGTATCGCCCCACGTGGGCATCATAGTCGGTACTCATATCGCTTTGTTTTAAAGTCCGACTGCAAATATATAAGCATTTTCCCCGAATAATACAGGGGTTAAAACTTTTGATGCAGATTTTTACGATTCTTATCTCCTATCGTCAAGAATCAAGAAAAATTCTCGATTTGAGAAGGGCGACGCGGGCGATGGCCGAGTCTATGTATATGCTTTTTTCCTGCTTGAAAAGGGCGATATCTATCCCTTGGGATAATTTGCGCCTTTTCCACAGCGCTGGGGCACATAAAAAGAGGACTGACCAGACGGCCAGTCCTCTCTTTGCTTATATTCCGGAGAATGATTACTCGGCACGGGATTCACGACGGCCACGTCCGCCACGACGACCACCACGGTCACCGCCACGGCCACCACGGCCAGCATTCTGTCCACCCTGCGCGGAAGCGGCTGCGACACCGGCATTCGGGGAAAGATCCTTCTTGCCATAGACTTCGCCGTTGCAGATCCACACCTTGATACCGAGGCAACCGACCTTGGTATTGGCAATGGCGAGGGCGTAGTCGATATCGGCGCGGAATGTATGAAGCGGCGTACGGCCTTCCTTGAACATTTCGCTACGAGCCATTTCAGCACCGCCGACGCGGCCGCTGATCTGAATCTTGATACCTTCTGCACCGACGCGCATCGCGGTGGCAATCGCCATCTTGATGGCCCTTCTGTAGGAAACACGGCCCTCGATCTGACGGGCGATGCTGTCCGCTACGATACGGGCATCGACTTCCGGCTTGCGAACCTCGAAGATGTTGATCTGAACATCCTTCTTGGTGACCTTCTTGAGCTCTTCTTTGAGCTTATCGACTTCCTGTCCGCCCTTACCGATGATGACACCCGGGCGAGCCGCCTGAATGGTCACGGTGATGAGCTTCAGCGTCCGTTCGATGACAATCTTGGCGATGCTGGCGTTGGCCAGACGATTCTCCAGATAGCGGCGGATCTTATAGTCTTCTGCGATTTTCTCCGCATAGTTACCACCACACCAGTTAGAGTCCCAACCCCGGGTGATACCGATTCTGTTGCTGATTGGATTTGTTTTCTGTCCCATATTTATGCCTCCACTGCTGCGGGTTTCTTAACATCGAGAATCACGGTCACGTGGTTGGAGCGCTTGCGGATACGTCCGGCGCGGCCCTGCGGGCACGGGCGGATTCTCTTCAGCGTGCGTCCCTCATCGACCATAATGGTCTTCACATATACGTTGCCGTTGTCGAGTTCTCTGCTGCTCTCCGGGTTCTTGGCTTCCCAGTTGGCGATAGCGCTGCGGAGAAGCTTCTCAAGACGGATGGACGGCGCCTTCTTGGAGAACTTGAGAAGATCAAGTGCACGGTTTACTTCTACACCACGCACGGTGTCTGCGACGAGGCGCATTTTCCGCGGGGAGGTAGGAACATCATTCAGCTTCGCGATAGCGGTCTGCTTCTTGGTTTCTTTCAGCCTCTCGGCCATTATTCTTTTACGAGCTCCCATAATTTCAAATCCATTAAATTTTACTTCTTATTGTTGCCTGAATGGCCTCTGAAAGTTCTTGTAGGAGCAAACTCGCCAAGCTTGTGGCCAACCATATTTTCAGTTACATACACCGGAATAAACTTATTTCCGTTATGAACGGCGATGGTGTGGCCGACGAAGTCAGGAGATATCATGCTTGCGCGTGACCAGGTCTTGACGACTTCTTTCTTCTTGCTACCATCATTCATAGCAAGAATTCTTTTCTCCAGGGCTTCCTGGATGTACGGTCCTTTTCTTAATGAACGACTCATAATCTCTAAAGTTTAATTCCGTTTATTTCTTTCTTCTTTCAATGATGAACTTGTTCGAAGCCGCCTTAGGATTACGCGTCTTGTAGCCCTTTGCAGGCAGACCCTTACGGGAACGCGGGTGTCCACCGGATGCGCGACCTTCACCACCACCCATCGGGTGATCATGCGGGTTCATCACAACACCACGGTTGTGGGGACGGCGACCGAGCCAGCGGCTGCGGCCAGCCTTTCCTGAGGACTCCAGATTGTGTTCAGGATTGGATACGGTACCCACGGTAGCGCGGCAGGTCACGAGGACCATGCGGGTCTCACCCGAAGGGAGACGAAGCACGGCGTGATTGCCTTCACGCGCGGCCAACTGGGCGAACGTACCGGCGGAACGTGCCATGGCGGCACCCTGTCCCGGGCGGAGTTCGATGTTGTGTACGAGGGTACCTACCGGAATTTCACTGAGAGGGAGCGTATTGCCCAGATCCGGGGAAACACCGGAACCGGAAGCGATCACCTGACCGACCTTCAGGCCGTTCGGGGCGATGATGTAACGCTTCTCGCCATCTTCATATTCTACGAGCGCGATGCGGGCGCTGCGGTTCGGATCATACTCGATTGTCAAAACTTTGGCGGTGCAGCTGTCCTTGTCACGGAGGAAGTCGATGATACGATACATCCGCTTGTGGCCGCCGCCTCTGTAACGTACGGTCATCTGACCGGTGTTGTTACGTCCGCCGGAGCTCTTAAGAGGTTCCAGCAATGCCTTGTGGGGGGTCTTGCAGGTAATGTCGTCGAAAGAGCTGATTACCTTATTCCTTTGACCGGGAGTAACCGGTTTGAATTTTCTTACTGCCATTGCCTTATCCCTTAAATGTTACTGTAGAAATCGATCTTCTCGTCGCCGGCGAGGGTGACATAGGCCTTCTTGAAGTGATTCATGCGACCTCTGAGGAGACCGGACTTGCTGTAGCGCTGTTTACGCTTGCCGTGATAGTTGACGGTGTTTACCGAAGCAACATTGACGTTGTACATCTGCTCGACGGCAGCCTTGATCTGAAGCTTGTTGGCGTCACGGTCCACGATGAAACCGTAGCGGTTGAACTTCTCACCGAGGTTCGTAAGCTTCTCTGTTACTATAGGCTTGATAATGATTCCCATCTCTTTACTTGTTTAGCTGTTGGCTCGGGAGGCAAGCGTATCCTGGACGCCGTCCACCAGGACGAGCGCGTAGGCGTTCATGATGGCGTAGGTGTTGATCTCGTCCACCGTGATGACACTCACCTCAGGGAGGTTACGTGATGAAAGGAAAATGTTGTTGGAGTTCTCCGGAAGCACGAAGAGGACCTTTCTGTTGCCAGCCTTGATGTTATTGAGGATGGCGAGAAAATCCTTGGTCTTGGGAGCGTCCATCGTGAACGGCTCCACCACCGTAATCGCGTTTTCCTGAGCCTTGTAAGAGAGGGCTGAATAGCGGGCGAGCGCTTTGAGCTTCTTGTTCAGTTTCGTGGTATAAGTGCGGGGCTTCGGGCCGTGGATGTTACCACCGCCGACGAAGATACCGGCCTTCAGGGAGCCGTGACGGGCACCGCCGCCGCCTTTCTGGCGACCGAGCTTCTTGGTGCTGTACGCGACTTCGCTTCTGTCCTTGGTCTTGGCTGTGCCCTGACGCTGGTTGGCGAGGTACTGGACTACGTCGAGATAGATAGCGTGGTCATTGGGGGTCACGCCGAACACCTTCTCATCGAGAGTGACGGTCTTTCCGGATTCGGTGCCGTCGATTTTGAGTACTTTCAATTCCATAGTCTTATCCCTCCAAAATTACGTAAGAGCCTTTGGCGCCGGGAACGGAACCCTTCACCACGATCAGATTGTTCTCGGGGATGAGCTTGAGAATGGGGAGGTTGAAGACCTTGACCCGCTCATTGCCCATGTGACCTGCCATACGCATTCCGGGGAATACGCGGGAAGGCCAGGATGATGCACCCATAGAACCAGGGTGACGGAGACGGTTGTGCTGACCATGGGTCTGGCCACCCACTCCGGCGAATCCATGGCGTTTCACGACGCCCTGGAAACCTTTACCCTTGGAAGTACCGACGACATTGACGAGACCGCCCTCGGCGAAAACATCGCCCAGAACGACCGTGTCGCCCAATTTGAGCTCTGCCGCGAAGTTGGTCGGGAATTCGACGAGCTTGCGGCGCGGTGTGGTTCCTGCCTTTTCAAAATGCCCTTTGAGCGGGGCGCTGGCATGCTTTTCAGTGATTTCGTCATAGGCAAGCTGTACAGCGGCATAACCATCTTTCTCTACTGTACGAACCTGCGTAACAACACATGGACCAGCCTCAATGACGGTGCATGGAATATTCTTTCCATCAGCACCGAAAACGGAAGTCATTCCGATTTTCTTTCCAATTAATCCAGGCATTGGTTTGTTAATTAATTGTTTATTAATAATTTAAGCATTTCCGCATATTTTTTGCGGACTGCAAAGGTACACATAATTTTCGACATATCAATGAGTTTTCAACAAATTTTTGAACATTCTGCCGACGCGACAGGGTACAGGAAAGTGGGTGGCTAAAAAGTCGCTTCAGCGACCGGCCGGAGGCCGAAATACCCCCTAATAGGGGGTTCAGACGATAGTCTGAGGGGGTTAGGAGACCCGAAGGGTCCGGCCAAAATATCTTTTTGGTCGGACCCTTCAGATATAGGAAGCTGTCGCCGGCTATTCCCTTCCGCTGCGGTCTATCCCGGACAGGAAAGCCTGGTAGCGGGCGTCATCCCGCGGGCAGATGAACAGGACGTCGTCCGTATCGATGACCATATAGTCATCCAGGCCGCAGAGGGCCACGAGCTTGCCCGGATTACGCTCCACGATGATATTCTTGCGCGCGCCCGAGAGGGTGGCCGTCCCGCCGGAAATGAGGTTGGCATCCCCGTCCTTTTCCGGATAACTGTCCCAGAGGGTCTTCCAGGAGTCGATGTCGCTCCAGCCGAATTCCGCCGGCCACACCATCGCCCGGGAGGTCTTCTCCATGACGCCGTAATCGATGGAAAGTTTGTCGCAGCCGCTGTAGGCATGCTCGACGAAATCATGCTGGGCGGGCGTTCCGATCGCCCCCTGCCACCCGTCGAACTGGCAGGTGATCTGGGGCATATACTCTTCCATCTCCGCGCGCAGCACATCGGCCTGGCAGGTGAAAATACCTGAGTTCCAGAGGAATTCGCCCGATTTGACAAAGACGCGCGCCAGATCTTCGGACGGTTTTTCCATGAAGGACTTCACCGCGGCGGGCCTTCCGGGCTGGACCGCATGGCGTCCGCCCTGGACCTGGATATATCCGTATCCGGGGTCGGACCGGAGGGGCTTCACCCCCAGGAACATCAGGACGTCCTGCTCACGGACATACTCGAAGGCCTCCTCCAGGGTGCTGCGGAACTTGCCCCGGTCGGCGATCATCAGGTCGCAGGGCGTGACGGCGAGGACCGCATCCGGGTCACGCTGCAGGATGGAATAGGTGGCATACGCCAAACAGGGGCCCGTCTTGCGGACATAGGGCTCCAGCAGCAGATTGTCCGGCGGCAGTTCCGGGACGATGCCGCGCACGGTGTCCTGGAAACGTTCCTGCGTGATAATCAGGATATTCTCTTCGGGGACGATGCCGACGAAACGCTCGTACGCCGCACGAAGGAGCGACGTGCCGATGGAATTGATGAATTGTTTCGGCCGGCTTTCGCGGGTCACAGGCCAAAAGCGGTTGCCGCCGCCTCCGGCCATAATTACACAGAATGCGTGTCTGTCCATACGTTTAGTGTCTGCCCCTGGCGGGGCTATCTTTTGCGGCCCGAAGGCCTTGGAAACCGCCGCGGAAGGCATCGCCCTTCCGAACGGCTTCGCTGTGGTTAACCAAAATATATCGGTACATACGCGCGTGGAAAATATTCCACCTGCGCGCCGTCCTCACTGAAAATGACCGAGGCGACATCCAGCCAAGCCTCCTGGGTGGAGAGCAGGTCGTCGTTTTTCTGCTCCAGGTAGTGCTTGGCCGCACGGGCGACCCGTTGTTTCTTGGCGCTCCGGACATTCTCTTCGGGCTGTGCCATGACGGGCGCGACCCGGCTTTTTACTTCTACAAAATGTATTCCATCCCGGGCCAGCGAAACGATGTCCAACTCCAGATGTCCGCTCCGCCAATTCCGGTCCAAAATCGCATGACCATGCGTCATAAGATATTGACATACAATATCTTCTCCCTTCCTCCCTATTTCATTCCTGCCTGCCATGATGCTCCCTTTTGCACAAAACTCCGCCCCTTCGGGACAATAATACAAAGATAAGGAATCTTTCTGAAATCCGGCAAATACAAAAGTTATTTATTATTGGAGCCGCAGGCGACCGAAGGGGGTATTCTAAGACTTTTCCAAGCATTTTCTCAACTATTTTACAGCAACGCCGCCGCTTTTCGTTGTCGAGCGGCGGCAACAGTACGGGCGCTGCGGGGAGCTCGCCTCAAAGGCTCTCCTCGCGCCC
>JAFUWX010000001.1 GCA_017471025.1 Bacteroidales bacterium | reverse complement strand
TTGAGCGCTTCTTTCACCTTATCGATGTACTTTGCGGGATTCTTGATGTCGTTCTGGGCAGCGAAGGCCAGCAAGTCTGTCGTGGTTATATCCTCGATTTTCCCTCGCACGGAGAATTCGTGACGCTTTTCCGGGGTTGTCGCTGTCTTCAAGATGAAGCATAGATCGTAAGCAGGGGAGATATGCCAGGAGCCGTCCTTCTTCATGATGAAGGAGAAGTTCTTGGCGTGGTCGTCCGTGTTGTTGGAAAGGATGTTGAACACCATTCGCAGGTAAAGTTCGTTCAGCTCATCCTGGGGGATGGAGATCTGCCTGCAGGTGGAGAAGAGATCCTCGTAGCAATATGCCTCCGGATTGACTGCGGCAAGTGTCTGAGTGAACACCTTCTCTCCGTCGCGACGGTCGAAACGCTCGGTCATGAAATGGCGGATGCCTTCCACCTCGATCAGACAGGAGGGCATCATCGTGATCCCGGCCCGGGTAGCCAGGTCGTACCAGGTCTTCTCAATCTCGGAGAGGCAGAACTCAGGGGTGTTGAACTTGAGGATGAAATACTTCCTGTCGCCTCTTGCCGAGGTTTGACCGGAGAAGATATTCCCACCTTCGTCCATCGCGATGATGGCTTTCTTGAACCGTCCACCGGCGGAGGTCCCGACGGTCATCAGTGCCTTCTGCGTCAGTGTCTCTTCCGGGGAAATGATGGCACGCTCGCGGTCTTGCTCAATCCTCTTTGCCAAATCATACAGCTTCGGAATCATCAGCTTCTCATAGGGGCTGAAAGCCTCTTCGCTGCAAGGGACGAATTCAAGTGCGCCCATCGCACGGCTCCCGACGAAGGCGAGCTTCGCAAGCGGAGTCTTGTCCTTCGCATGATAGTGATGCTCCGCGAACCACTGGTCGAAGAGCGTGTTGCCCCAATCGTCCGGAAGCGAGTCCGCGATGAACGGGGGTAATTTCTGATACTTCGCGGAGTCCGTGTTGCCATAAATGGCGAAATGGGCCGCGGGGTTCTTCGATGAGGCGGTCAGTGGCGCAATGTCGAGCCCTGATGAAAGATAATCGGGCGAAAAGAAAAAATAGGAATTCCCCTTCGCCGGGTTCCAGCAGAGCTGTCCGATCTCCTGGCCCCAGAGCATGACGCTCAGCCGGTCACTGTCTATATTCCTATCCATTTTTCTTCCTCCTTACTCTTTGTTGCTGATGCTCCGAGGCTGTCAGATAAGGATTTGAGGGCTGCTCCGGAATGAGGTCGTCGAACCGGTCCAGCAGGCCAGCCGGCCGGAGCAGTGCCATCATGTTGGTGATGTTCATATTCGTGATCGTGCCTGTCTCGAACTTATGGACAGTAGAGACGGAAACGCCCGCAGCCTTGGCCAAGTCTCCTTGGGAAAGATTCATCATCAACCGATAATCTTTAAATCTCAGCCCTAACATTTGCAGGATCTGTGTGTTCGAATACTTCTTCAAGTCCATAAAGCATCTTTTTCGTCGATGCAAATATAATTAATTATAGTTTAAATTCAAATTTTTCGGTTAATCATTTTTTTATTATAGGTTAATGCGGTCTGTGGTAACCTTCTTCCTTGGTGCGCAGGGACTCCCAATCGTCGTTGGGAAACACTGCGGGATGTCGCTTCTGGCGGTCTCCCACCCCGATATAAAATACGTCCCGTATCGTTGAACAATACGGGACGCAGGGAAACGGAAGTACGGACAAAAATAAACTTTAACTATAGTAGCATTTGCCCCCCTTATTTCTTCAGCACGATGGTCGCGTTGTAGATATTGCAGAGCTGTTCCCAGTAGATCCGCAGCGAGGCGTATTCCTCCGTCGGGAGGAAGGTCGCATTCCGGCGGAACATGTAGCGCACCACGACACGGTCGTCCAGGACCTGACAGCGCAGGGTAGCCTGGCTTTGCAGGGCCGGGAAGGCAATCGAGACGGGGTCCGGCAGGGATTCCACCGTATAGCCCTCAGGCAGGGTCAGGGTGCAGGCATAACTGATCTGCATCGGATAGGCAAACTCCACCGGAATCTTCCGCTCCTCCTTGGTAAAGGCCGAGGCGGAATGGTACTTCGTCAGGAAGGGTTTGAGGTAGATCCGGTCCCCGGACATGGTCGCTTCCCCCTCATAGCGGAACTGCATCCCGCATTGGTTGGACCAGTCATGCAGATGCGTGAATCCGAGGCTGTCCACCTCGATGTCCTTGTTCTGCTCGTATTCTTCGATGTATTCCTCATCACTATTGAAACGCAGCCGATCGACCTTCATGGCCGCGGCGCCCTGGTTGAAGCCCATGACGGTGTAGGCCCCATGGAAAGACCCGTCGGGAAGCAGGGTCATCTCATTCACCTCGTTGACATTGTTGCGCGTAGCCTCGGACAAATCCACCCAGGAGCCGATGCCGTGCTTGTTCAGCACACGCCCGCGGGAGACCAGGGCCAGCGGCGGCAGCACGTTGAGGGTGCCGGCATCATAGGACGCATCCAGGAGATACTGTGCTCCGGACGGCGTCGTAATCTTCAGCAGGACAGAGGTATAAGACGACACGTCCACATGATAGTCACGCAGGGCGCCCTGGCTGCGGAGCCGATAAAAGACAGGGTCCGCCACATAGCCGACAGACTCCAGCGCCATGCCCAACAAGGCATTCATGTCCGCCGTATCGCCCTCTCCATCTTTCAGCGCCTTCTTGACGTCGGGCTGGATATTGTGACGCTTGTTCCAGCGCACCGACCCGCGCACCAGCAGCCGCACCTTGGCTATCAGCGCTTCTTCGCTCTCCGCCGCGGCCGCCAGGATCTTCACGGCGTCTGCAAAGGAACTGTTTCCATGGAACTTACGCAGCAAGCCCTTGTCCACCAGTTGTTGGTCCACATTGATCCAGGTCGTGTTGAAATCCTCCTGGACGGAGCCGGGGATATAGAAAGACCGCAGGTCATAGTCCATCGCGGCGCGGTACTGGTCGGGATCATAGCAATAGGGCTCGGGCCGCATGGCCGGCACATCCACCGCCTTGTAGTTGTCTTTGTACAGGGTATAGTTATACTGGCTTTTGCCGAACATCGTGAACGCATTCTCCATATCCCGGGTGAAGGTGACCCCCAGGAATCCCTGCTGCATCTTGTTGAAGGTGAAGCATTCCGCATAGTTCACATGCAGTTCGGAAATGTTGATGGGCACGTCCTTCTGGAGGTAGAGCGTGCCGAAATCGCCCACGCGCGGGCTTTCGAAGGTCCAGGTCACCTCGACGACTGACCCGACGCGCACATTTTCGGCGGCGAAGGACAGGGCGGAATAGTTTTCCGACAGCTTCTCCTGGAAAATATTCTTCTTCGCCAGTTGCGTCTTGACGAGTTTCCCGTTTTCGAGGTTCCAGGTGACGACCTTCACCCCGGTGACGGCTTCGGCCGGGTCCGTGGCCACGCTGAACGGAATCTTGTAGGTAGGATAATCTTTCCCGCTCTCCTTCAGGATCTTGATGCGTTCCGTCATAACCTCCCTGCGCATCAGGCCGTTACGACCGTCGATGACGGCCTCCACCTTTTGATTGTGGTACAGGATCAGCACGGCGGCCGAGGTGTCGGCCGGATAGGAAGTCATGGCGACTTCCGCTTGGGAGACGGCGCCGAATTTCGGATTCAGCGGAACCTGTTGGGCCAGCGCCTGCATGCACATCAGCAGGCCCGGCAAGATAAACAATCCTATAGACTTTTTCATCATGAGTGAGTTATTTTCTCAATACGAATTTGGCGTCCATCGCCTTGTTGACCTTCTTGGCGAAGTCCTTGTATTCGCCATAGCGCGATTTGTCCGTCCGGAATCGGTGCAGCTGCAGCCGCTGCCGGACGGTGACCACGCCGTCGCCTACGCGGCAACGGGATTCGAACCGACCCCAGTCCGTTTCCAGGACCAGGTCCTCGGGCAGGGACTCGATGCCGTAGCCTTCTGGAAGGGTCACTTCGATGGTATCGTCCATGTTGAAGCCGCCCTGCAGCACGAGGTCGTTCACCCGGGCGGATTTCTGGTAATACAGGCCCCGGCTGATGGGGTTCAGCGGCACGAAGAGCCGGTCGCCGCCGACGGTGGCATAGACGTTGGTCTCCAGACGGTAATCCACGTCCACCTCCGGGCAGTAGCCCGGCCCGTCATAGGCATCGAAATTATCCTTTATACTATTGATTTTCAGATTCTTGTAATATAGCTTCATGGCCGAGGCCAGCTTGCGGCTCTGCTCTTCGAAGCTGCGTTTGCTGAAGTCGATATAGCCCTCGGCGTCGTCCAGGTACATGTTCCGCACCATCTGCAGGTCGGCCGACCCGTCCGCGGCCAGGTTGACGCGGGTATGGAGCCGGGTATGGCCCAGGGTATCGGGATACCGTCCGATGCGCACCAGCTCTCCGCCTTCGGGCTTGATCAGGACCACCTGGTGCCCCGCCGCATCGCTGTGGCGGTATCCCAGCGGATAAGCCGGGTTGGTGCATTCCAGGAACAGGGTGTCCTTCCGCTCCGGCAGGGGAACGGCCAGCATGGCATGGTTCATCTGGCCGACGGTGGAAAAGCCCGGATACAGGTCCGCCCGGTCGGTATGGATGATGTAATAATCCGAAGGGATGTCGAGGGCCCGGAGCATGGCCTGCATATAGTTGGACAAGGCCTTGCAGTCGCCGTAGCCGGTGTCATAGACCTGGGTGGCCGTCATCGGCTTCAAGCCGCCCAGACCGAGGCTGATGTTGATATACCGGGTATTGTCGCGCAGATATTGATAGACCGCCCGCACCTTGGACACCGTGTCCGGGCAGTCCTGGGTGAGCTCCCGCAGGCGGGCCAGAAGGGTGGGCGGAATCGTTCCGGCATCCTTTTGCAGGCTGTAGAGCCAGCTGCCGTATTCGCGCCAGTTCCCCTGTCGCCCTTCCGTGCCGGAATATTTGAACTGCACCGGCGCCGTCATCACCACGGGGACCAGCTCGGTCAGGGAAGGCATGGAATGCTCAATGACGACGGGGGCGAATCCGTTCACCTGCCAGGTATATACGCTGCGGCCCTTGGCCGTCGTGACCTGCTCCGGCCCCACGTTGGACACAAAGGAAATCAGTTCGGTCCCTTCCGGGACATCCAGGGTGAAGCTGGCCTTCTCCAGCAGCACCTTTTCGGCCTGTACCGGCGTGAAAGCCGGGAATACGATGACCCCGTTCTTATACTGGACCGTATATTCGTAGGTGAATGTAAACGGGTAGGACTCCGACGGACGGTAGTAGGACAACTGGTTGTCCCCGACCAGGCCGGAAGAGACGGAGAAGGTCTCCAGGTCCTTCTGGCGCACCTTGCGATGCCCGCCGGACGGGCTCACGATCTCCCCGCTGAACGACGCCAGGCTCTCGAAAGCATCGCCGTAGATGCCCACCTCCGCCTGGCTCAGGCCATCCTTGTTGTTGACCAAGATACTTGCCTTGACCGTATGCCGGCCCGACACCGGCGACTGGAGTACGAAAGACTCCTCATGACTGAGCACCACGGCATCCGGCACCTGCGCCAGCATGCCCACGCCGCAGCTAAGCAGGGATAGCAAAAGAATAAGGCTTCTTTTCATTGTGCAGTTAAAATGGTTCTCCAGTTTTCTCACATAAAAGCGCCGGTTGTCGTGTGGTTCTCTACTCCCGGGCTTGTGCAAGCAAAGTTAGTAAATTTGTACCGTATATGAAAGTAAGCAGGCATTTGCTTTCCTCTCGTAAAAATTGCATGCAAATTTACCCATGAAAAACCAATTATCCGCAAAGTGAATCTCATTTTCTGCTTTCTATAACATATTGAGCTATAGGTTTTTATGAAAAATTTTCAAAAGTCAATCTAACAAGATGTTTTTTGAAGGGCCCTTAGGCCCCGTGGAAGCGGTATTCGGTCTCGATGTCCTGGGTCAGCATCGTGAACAGCTGCTCTTCCAGGTCGGAGGCCACCCGCAGCGCCCGGGACAGCCAGCGGTCGGACCACTGCTGCAGCATGCCCACAGCCGCGGCGGGATCTTCGGCGTGCAGCTTCACAAACGCCGCCTCCATCTTCTGCTGACTCTCGGACATCGCCTTCTCCAGGGCGGCATAGCGCTCCTTGATGACGGGCGCGTACTTGTTGTAGTTCAGCATGCCCAGGGCGGACACCTTCCGGAACAGCCAATAGGCCGAGCTCTTCTGCGAATGAAGCGTACCGATACCGTAAGCCTTCGGATAGGATGTAACGCCCTGATATAAAGGAAGGAAAGGACTCAGGTCCGCCATCCCTTCCGCCATATAGTCCAGGCGGCCGATGGCCGTAGGGAGGCCGGGACGCACTTGCAGGATATGGGTATTGATCGTCCGGAAGATAGACACCGGCCGGTAAGGCTCCTTGGGATTGGCATGCAGATACGGGTCATGCTCCGTGCCGTCGTAATGCGACCGGAACGCCTGCTTGATATCCTCGACCGTCAGCGGCCGGTCCGCCTTCTGATACACCGGGAATCGGTTCGTCCGGACATCGGTCTTGACCGAAGGCGTAAACATCTGCTGGAGATACCACACACGCGGGTAATTATAGGTCTTGTCGTTCTCGCTCTCCAGGCTGTACGCCTCATGGAAATCGAACTCGCCCTGGAACAGGCCGTTCTCCCGGGCCCAGGACACCAGGTCAGGGGAAGCGAGGTCGTTCTCCGGGTCATACGCCCGGTAACGGCTCTGGTTGCCGGAGACGAAATACCGGTCCGCCGGCATCCGTTTGGCCAGCCAGCGGTGGCCGCCCGCATTCTCCAGGTACCAGACCTCCTTCTCGTCCAGGAACGCGATACCGAAACCCTCGGCACTGCCGTATCGGGCGATCAGTTCCCCCAGCCGCAGCACCCCTTCGCGGGCCGAGCGGATATACGGGAGGATAATCTGGAACACACAGTTCTCCGCCAAACCTCCGGGTACATAGGGGTCGAGGGCCAGGACCTTCTCATTCGAGAAAATGGTCTCCGTGGCGCTCATGCCCACCCCCAGGTCGTTGAATCCGGCCTCTCCCCAGTGATAGGGCAGGTTTTCGCGCTCCAAGGCGCTGAATCCAAGGCGGTTTTCAGGCAGCGGGCAGCGGAAGGGGCTGTCCAGCGCCACAAATTCGGCCGGACCCTTGCCGGCGGGATAGTGGACAAGCCGGGTCGCGCGGACGGACTTCGAGTCGTCCGACCGGGCATAGATCATGGAGCCGTCGGCCATCTGCTCGGAGCCGACAATAACGGTAGTACAAGCTTCTTCGTTCATATTTGATATCGTTAATGGAGAACCGTAAGCTGCCTCGCTTCAAAACCTGTGGTCGCCCGTGACCACATGAACGGGAGGGGCCCAAACTTGTTTGGGAGGGATGGAGCGAAGCGGAAGGTTTTGAAATGAGGCAGCTGGTGGTTCGGAATGATTCATTATCGTGTTTCTTCATCATATAAGCGCTCGAACAGGGCCCGGAGGGCCTGCTCGTCGCGGATCAGGGCCCGGAGCTGCTCCAGGGCGGCAGCATTGTCCGACTCCGGAATCCACAGCTTCAGGTATCCGCCCTCCGCATATTTCTCGTGCAGATGCGCCAAGGTCCGCTCCCAATGCCCCTCACGCGGCAGCTCCGGATAATGCGAAAGACCATACTGGACGGTCCGGCGCACAATCTGCTCGGGGACGATCAGGCGGTCCGCCTCGGCGATGATCCGGCCATACAGGCTACGCGGCGCCTGCTGCGCGGAAGCCCGGTGGTCCTCGGCCGCCTGCGCGATGGTCTCGATATCCTCTGCCGAGAACCATGTCCGCAGCTCCGCCGTCTCCCGGATAATCCGGCCGCTCTCCAGATGATGCGTTTCCCGGCCGGCCCGCATACCCACGTCATGGAAGGCGGCCGCCACATACAGGATATCCCGCCGGACAGGGTAAAACTCCGCCAGTCCCAACGCCCGCGCGATGACCGAACGCACATGGTCCTGCCGATGCGCCTTGTCGAAAGCGGCATACTGCGGGATAATCTCTCGTTCCACAAACTGGAACAAGCTCTTTTCCACGCCCTGAGGCAATGTGAAATCGTACAGGTTCAGCCCCGTCTCCGCGTCGGCCCGGCGCCCGGACCAGACCCCCGGGAAGGCCTCCACCACCAGCTCGCAGGCACCGTTGATCCGGGCCGTGAGAAGATGTCCGCCGATACAGGTATAATCCCGCCGGCTCGCGGTGATATGCAGGTGCAGATAGGGCTTGCCGCCCTTTTGGGAGATATTTCCGGTCAGGTTGGTAATCTCCATCTGCTCGGAAAAAGTCTGATCGACATACTGCTTCGTGGCCGGGTCCAGGAAACGGAACGTGGCCTCCGAAATGGCGCCGAGTCCGGTAATCGTGCCGGCCAGGATATCCTGCTCGCGGCAGAATGCCTCCAGAGCCGCGGCGATTTCCACATGGTTGTCCAGACTCAGGATAAAGGTGTTGGCTTTTGCTTCGGTAAATGTGTACATGTTCGGAATGATGATCTTGCTGTGTCAAGCCGCAGCGGCCGGAAAATACCGGCCCGGAAACCCGGGCTCAACCCTACAAAGATAAGCATCCGTTTTCAAATAACCGAAAAAACCTGGACGATTGTGCGGCCCGCGCCCGGCTATTTCTGCCCGATGGCCGCCTCCTTCCACTCCGAAGGGGTCTGCCCCGTGGAAGCCTTGAAATTCCGGAAGAAAGAACGCTCGCTGGTGAATCCGCATTCCTCGGACACGTCGGAAAGACGCATCTCGGGGTGGCTCTGCATCAGTTCCCGGGCATAACGGATGCGGTAGCCCGTCACGAAATCCGGGAAGGACTTGCCGGTCTGCCCATTGATGGTCGCCGAAATATAGGTCGTGTTCGTGCCGAGTCTTTCCGCCAGGTCGGCCAGGCGGAGGTCCTTTTTGCGGAAGAGCTCCTCCTTTTCCATCAGCGCGACGATCCGGCTCATCATGTCCGGACTTTCCGCCTCTTCCTCCTCCTTTTTCCCTTCGACGGCCGCCGGTTTACGGGTCTCCAGGGACCACACCAGCACCCCGCCCAGCAGCAGGATGGCCGCCAGCCACCAAGGCCAGTCCGCGCGGGATGGCTCTGGCTCGGGGTGGATCCGAAGCCTGCAGGTGGTGGCCATGGGATGGAAATTGTCCATGTCCAGCCCCCCGGCCAGCATCAGATTGCCGTCCGGCGTCAGACACATGTAAGGTTCGGCGATCGGGACATCCGCCGGAAGCGGGGCCGTCTGCAACAGCGCGACCTGGGCCTTGCCGCCGTCCAATGCCGCATCATAATGGATATCAGCGAGATAGAGTCTCCTTTTCTCATCCACTCCCACCAGGTAGGCATGCCTTCTCGGCCGGTCTGTCAGCAGCAGGCCTCCATACTTGATCCCGGTCCCGTCCGGCGCCGTCATCGGCAGGGGATGGTCCGTCTCCAGCAAGGTAAAATCCTCTCCGCTGAGCCGCAGGATACCTGCCTGCCTGTCCGCCCTGCGCTCGCAGGGGACCAGGTAGGTATATGCGCCGATCGCCATGTCATCAGGATGATAATTGCCCGAGACGACACTGGGCTTCCATTCCGCCAGCAGCGGAACGCTGAACGCCTCGCCAATCCTTCTGTCCACGGTCTGGGTCCGATGTTCCCCGCGCGTATCTGTTGCGCTGTATATCAAGAAATTATGCTCACTGCACTGGAACATATACGGCCGGCATCGGTGTTCCGAAAGGGATTTGACAAAGGCAGCTCCTCCGCCGGTCGTATAATACTCCAGGTCATCCTCGGCATACCAGTTCCCGGCCACGAACACCGTGTCGCCGGGCATCGTGAGGGCCGAAGGGTAGGCCCGCTTCCTGTTCAGGATGCCTCTGGGCTCAAATACATGTGTATCAGGATGATAGGTCTCTACGCCCCAGCTCTGGCCGATGCCGAAGGACTCGCCGCTGCCCCCGCCCACGAGAATCGTCCCGTCGGACAAGGCGGTCGCGAAGCCCCCGTCGTGCGGATAGGTCATATCCACCGTCTGCCAGGCCGTCCCATCGAACCATTCGGCGCTGGCCACCGGGATAAAGCCCGTCGTATGCCCGCCGATGGCCACCAGCTGGTCGCCGACGACCATCAGGTTATGGGCGGACCGGGGGATGTTCATGTCGGCCAGCCGTTCGACACGCAAACGGTAGAAGGGCACCCCGTCCACGACGCCGACCTCCTCCCTGTCGGTACGTTCCGGCATACAGGAAGTCAGCATCAGCCCCAGGGCTGTCAACAGGAATAGCCACCTTTTCTTCACGGTGCAGTTTTTAAGTCGTTCAAAATATCCTGTCTTCAGGATGCGTGGGAATGGGCAAAAACCCGGGCCCCGGCCCTGCGGAAGTGACCCGTGTCCCAAAGATACGACATGCCGTCCGTCACTGGCTGACAAAGCTACGAAAAATAACTGACAAAAAATGAAAAGATTTGTCAGCTATTGAAAGTCAATGGTTTAGCTTATTCCACCCGCGGCGCCAGTCCGGCCACGGCTTCTTGGATGCGGACGGTCTGTTCGCGCAGCCAGGCGGCCGATTCGCCCTCTTCCGGGAGCGGCGGCAGGGTGAACGGCTCCCCGATGGCCAGCCGGTAACGATGCGGGAAATCCCAGTAGGCATTATAAACCGGCACGATCCGCGCGCCGCTTCGGGCCGCCAGCAGGGCCGCGCCGCTGTGGAAGGGCAGCAGCCCCTGGCCCGTCTTGTTGCGCTTCCCCTCCGGGTAGATGATGATGCTTTCGCCCTTGCCCAGCGCCGCGAGCGAATCCTCCAGCCACTGGGTGGAGGTTTTGCGCCGCTCGATCGGGATGCACTGGGCATGCGTGTAGAAGGCCCGGGTGAACCCGCTCTTGTCGAAATAGTCCCGGGCGACCAGCGGCCGGACCATCATCGGGTAGTACTCCACCATCAGGATGACCGGGTCCATCAGGCCCACATGCCGGCATACGAATATGGTCGGGGCGTCCAGGGCGGGTTTCGGCCCCAGCACGCGCGGTCGGTGGACCAGGCGCACGACGCAGCGGCAGAAGACCCGGAGTGCGCGGTCGGCCCAGCTCAGGCCGGCCTCTTTGACGGTTCCTGGCATGGTTTAAGGGACGATAATCTGGATCTGCTGGCCTGTCAATTCCACTGTCAGGGGCAGCGTGCCCGGGATCTCTCCGTCGGATTCCACCCGGTCGGGCTTGTCGTTCAGGGGTTTGACCGTCATTTTCCGGAATTTCCGCGTGATGATGCCCGGCAGGGTGGCGAAGTCGCCGGAGAAGACATGCATCATCCGCTGCAAGCCCGTGATGTGGCTGACGCCGCCCATGATGGAGACCTCCAGCCATCCGTCCGACCAGTTGCCGCCGGCTTCGTTCTGCTTGAGGCCGCCGCCGCGGTAGATACCGTTGCCGATGACCACCGTATAGAGCTTTCCGGTATAGACCGGTTCCCCGTCGCAGATGATTTCCACCGGCTGACGCTTCTTGGCGAAAATCGAATACGGCGCCACCAGTTTATACAGCAGGTCGCCCTTGTAGCCTTTCTTTTTCAGCGTATTGGTATTGTAGCAGATATCCGCGTCCAGGCCGATGCCGCCGATGTTGGCCATGCAGAATACCCCGTTCTCGAAGGTCAGGCGGACGACGTCCTCACGCGCCGTTTGGCCGCGCAGGATGCACTGGGCCGCCTCGTTCATGTCCTTGGGAATGCCGGCCGTCTTGATCCAGTCGTTTCCGGTGCCGTAGGGAAGTACGGCCAGGGTGAAGTCGCCCAGGTCGGCCCCGCTGGCGTCGGCATAGCGCAGCAGACCGCTCATGACCTCGTGCAGGGTCCCGTCGCCTCCGACGGAGATGAATTTCCGGCTCCCCTTTTCGGCGGCTTCCTGGGCCAGTTGGATGGCATGGCCCGGATGCTGGGTGACAACCGGTTCCACGCTAAGTCCGCCTTCCGTCAGGAGGGCGGACGTATCTTTCCAGGTTTCACCTGTCGTCGCAGACGCGGAAGACGGATTGACAATCATGATCCATTTTTCCATGGTAAATAGGTTTTAGTTTGATAATCAGATATTTGCTCGTTTAAGGGTTAAAATGTCCACATGGGGGAAGCCGCCCAGCCGGAAGGCGAAGGCGCTGCCCAGGCCCACCGAGACATGCAGGGTCTGGCCCCCGTCCGTGTAGAGGCCGCCGGATTCCGGCAGCCGCCAGTGCGAGGGATGCAGGCCGGCCATCTTGTATTTCAGGCCATGGGTATGCCCCGAGAGGGTCAGGGCGATGCCGCCGGCGGGGACGACTTCGGAGCGCCAATGGGACGGGTCGTGCGTCATCAGGATTTTGAAGATGCCTTCGGGAAGGCCCTGCAAGGCTTGCTTGAGGTTGCCTCCGGTTTGCTCGAAATAGGGATTCTTCGACACGTTTTCCACCCCCACGAGCGCCAGGGCGTCCTGCCCGCGCCGGATCAGGGCATGCGCATTCAGCAGCACGTGCCAGCCCAGTCCCCGCTCCATGTCCAGCACATGGTCCATGTCCCGCTGCCGCTCCTGCTCGTCGTGGTGGCCGTGCAGCAGATAGTCATGGTTGCCCCGGACCGAGAAAATCCCGAGCGGCGCCTGCAGCCGGGCGAGAAGGTTGAGGTAAGGCTTCGCCTCTGACGATTCGAAGTTCACCAAGTCGCCCGTGAACAGGATCAGGTCCGGCTTCAGGGAGACGGCGGTGTCGATAATCCGCTGGATATAGCGGCTCCGCTTGCCGAAAGAGCCCAGGTGGAAATCCGACAGCTGGCAGATGCGAAGGCCGTCGAAAGCTTTTGGTAAATCCTTGAAAGACAGTTCCGTAAGATTCACCTGCAAATGGCGGGTCGCAAAGAAGATCAGAAACAGGAAAAACAGCGACGCGCCCCCGCCGAAGGCCAGGGCGATCCCGTCCGCCACCCCATGGGGAAGCTGCAGCAGGTAGCGTCCGATGGCCGAGAAGAGGGACAGGATGAATTTCGGCAGCGCGAAAATAAAGGTCAGGTACGAAAAGACCCGGACGGCATCCGTATAATGGCGCCCCATCCCGATCAGCGGCAGGCAGGCCCCGCAGAAGAGCGTCGGCAGGCACAGGGCCCATTTCCCCGCCACGGGCATCTCCGGCCACAGCACGAGGGTCAGGTAGATGTCCGCCAGGACGCCGAACAGCAGAAAAAAGATGATATAGGACTTGAATTTCATAGGTCCCCCGGCTTTCCGGGTATCACTTTCCGCAAAGATAAGAAATAAGTCCGGAATAACAATCCTGGCTTTCCCCAAGCCGCCCTTTTCAATGAAAAAACCGCTTTTTCGCTTGCGGTTCGGAAAAATATTTCTAACTTGCATCGATTCCGGATGGATGCCCGCCTGCGCCTATTGGTGTACGGACAAGCATACGGTTTCCCGTTTGACGTAAACTTTTAAACTATTTAATTTTAAGACGAGTATGAAAAAATTTATCCCTATCGCTCTGATCGCCCTGGTGCTTCTTCCGGGTTGTGGAACATGGTCCAAAACAGCTGCCGGTACCGGTATCGGCAGTGGAGCAGGTGCTGTGGTGGGCGGCCTCATCGGCGGCCTCATTTCTAAAGATGCCAAAGGTGCTGCCATCGGCGCCGCCATCGGAACGGCCGTAGGCGCCGGCACGGGTGCCATCATCGGCAACCAGATGGACAAGAAGGCCGAGGAACTGGCAGCTTTGGAGAACGCCAAGGTGGAGACCATCACCGACCAGAACGGCCTGGAGGCCATCAAGGTGACCTTCGACAGCGGTATTCTCTTCCCGACCAACGGTGTCAAGCTGAACAAGACCTCCCAGGCTGAGCTGAAGGAGTTCGCCGCCAAGATGTCCGACTTCAAGGATACCGACATCACCATCTACGGCCACACCGACAACACCGGTACCGCCGAGGTGAACGAGCGCATCTCCCAGCAGCGTGCGGACGCCGTCCAGAACTACCTCGCCAGCTGCGGTATCGCCGCTGACCGCATGGTTTCCCAGGGGCTGTCCTATACGATGCCTGTCGCTGACAACGAGACCAAGGAAGGCCGCGCCGCCAACCGCCGCGTTGAGATCTACATCTCCGCGAACGAGGCGATGATCAAGGCTGCCGAAGCCGCTGCCGCGAAGCAGTAAACCGTCTAATAGCTAAGTAACGCCCTGATTGCCAGGACCTTGTCAGGCTCCGGCGATCAGGGCGCAAAGTTTCTCCAGGGCCCTGGCGTCCGTATCATCGAAGGTCGCCAGGGCTTTGCTGTCGATATCCAGGACGCCGACGACGGTCCCGTCCTTGTGCAGGGGAACGACGATTTCGCTCCGGGACAGGGCGGAACAGGCGATATGCCCGGGGAAGGCCTCCACGTCCGGAACAACCAGCGTGCGGTCCTGGGCCCAGGCGGTCCCGCAGACGCCCCGGCCGTAGCCGATCCGCTGGCAGGCGACAGGCCCCTGGAAAGGCCCCAATACCAGTTCCTGGCCATCCGTCCGGTAAAATCCGGTCCAGAAAAAGCCCATCCGCTCGTGGAGCAGGGCGGCGGCATTGGCCATCCGGGCGACGAGGTCGGGCTCCTGCCCGAGCAGGGCCTCCGCATCGCGGAGGATTTCCTCATAGAGAGAGGCTTTCAGATTCTTTTCCATGACCGCGAAGTTAGGCATTTTCAAGCGGTTGGACAAGTGCCGGCGGAGCTTTTCCCGGAAAGCGTGCCCCGCGGGATTGGAATTCCGCCGAGTAATGCTTATCTTTGTCCGTATAGCGGATGACCGGACGTGGGTCATCCCCGATTACTGGATCAATACAAAGATATGAATCAGAAGCTTTTACTCGCTACTGCCCTGTCCCTGCTGCTCGCGGCTTGCTCGCCGGCTCCGGCGGACAAACTCATCGAAATCCATCTGCCCAACGATGGCAACCTGTGCCGTTATCCGGACCTGGAGACCGTCCAGGCCACCCTGGACAGCGTCGTCTCCATGGGATTCAACGCCATCGTCGTGGATATCAAGCCGCCCGTCGGCTATACCTGCTACGAAAGCAGCCTGATTCCGAATATCCGCAACGCCAGGACCTATCCCAACCACGAAAAGACCGATTTCGACATGGCCCGCACCTTCCTCGACGAAGGCCACAAGCGCCACCTCAAGGTCACGCTCAGCTCCGCCATGCTGAGCATGGGTGCCTGGCCGCTGGATGTGGACGGCCCGGCCTATACGGTGCCTGAATTCGGCGAAATGACCTGCGTGGAATACCTTCCGGACGGCCTCCGCGACATCAAGGAAAGCCGCGACTTCGGCATCTTCGCCTTCCTGAATCCGGCCCTCCCCAAGGTCCACGACCTGATGGTGGCCCATGTGCGCGAGGTCTGCCAGATGTACAAGCCCGACGGCTTCATGCTGGACTATTGCCGTTTCAACAACTACCACAGCGATTTCTCCGAAGCCTCGCACAAGGCCTTCGAAGCCTATGTGGGCGAGCCGGTGGAGGATTTCCCCTTCTGCATCTATACCTATCCGGGCGACAATCCCTGGGAAATCGTCCCGGGCAAATACTACCGGAAATGGATGGAATGGCGCTCGATGCTGATCCGCGACCTGGTCGCCGACTGCGCCAAAGCCATCAAGGAAGTTTCTCCCGCCACCGACGTCGTGGTCTGGACCGGCTCCTGGTGGCCTTGGATCCAGGGCAACGGCCAGAACTGGGGCAGCCCCACGACGACCTGGATCGCCGAGCACCGTGACCAGTTCGACTTCGCCACGCCGGACTATGAAAAGACCGGTTTCGCCGACCTGCTGGATATTTACGAGCTGGGCGCCTATCTGCCGTATGTCTATGGCATGGACAACGAAGAATCGATGGAATATGCCATCGCGCGGGGCAAGGCCCTGAACGACGGCGCCTGCACCTTCGTCGGCTCCGTCGGCACGGAAGCCCCCCTGCGGGATGCCTTCGAGCTGATGTACCGCGAGACCGCCGGCATCTCCTTCTTCGCCCTGGATGCCTGCTTCGGCAAACCCGAGAAATATGCCGAGCTGCGCGAAGCCGTAGCCCATGCCAAAGCTGCGTATCATGAAAAGAAATAAACTGTTCCTGATGGCCCTGGCACTCGCCGCCTGTACGCAGGTTCCGCCGCAGGAACCGCCGGTGAAAGACCCCTCCGAGACGCCGGTGGAGACCCCGTCGCAGGACCCTTCGGGCGAGCCCGTTCCGCCGGGCGAGCTGCTGGCGGACATCGTGTTCCAGGCCGACGGAAAAGCCGCGGACAACAGCAGTAACCAGCTCACGGTCAATACGGTAAAGGGTCCTTCCCTGATGACCTGCCTGCAGGCCGAGTGCCAGGAATACGTGCCCCGTTTCTATCCCGACGAGCCCGGTGCCTCCACCGGCACCTCTTTTTACCGGGTCCGCTACGATGTGGGCGGTCCCGTGCCCGGGAAGCTGGCGGACGGCCATTCGCTGAGCTGCCTGCTGATGTGCGACTTCGACCCGGCCCGGATACCGACCGTCACCGTGTCCGCGTTCAGCGGCCTGGAAAGAGCCGGTAGCGGCATCTATGTCCGCAAGACCATCTGTTTCGACGTGGTGCTGCAAGGGGAAGTCGTCAGCATCGATAGCGGCGTCGTCCCCGAGCGCGGGACCTATTACCAAGTCATCGGCGTCTTTGACCCGGAGCGGGAAGAGGCGCGGCTCTATGTGGACGGTGCGCTGAAAGGCCGCCAGACGGCGGACAAGCCCATGTCCCTGCCTACGGGCAAGGCCACGGCCTGGTACGGCATCGGCGTGGATACCTCGCCCAGCGGCCTGGCCACGGGTGCCTGGCGCGGTGAAGTCGTCCGGCCGCAAATCTACGACCAGCCCCTCACGGACGCCCAGGTGGCCGCCTTGTATGCCGACATGCCGCATCCCGCCCCCTATACGATGGATATCCGTCAGCCCGATTATCTGACCGGCATCGCCCTGCGTCCGGGCTCCGCGTTCCGCCTGTTCGCCGAAGGCCTGCAGGCCGGGGACAAGCTGCTGCTCAAGGACGAGGCCGGCTGGAAGGAACTGGCCGCGACATACCATGACGGCTATCTGGAAGCAACTGTTACAAAGGAGCTTACGGGCCCGGAATATGACCTGCTGGTCGGCCGTGGCGCGCAGGTCTGCCCGGTCGGCAACCTGGGCCTGACCGTCTCTTCCGAGGCGGACGAACCGCGCCGGCCCGCCATCGTAGCCCACCGGGGCTGGTGGCTGAGCAAAGCGGTGCCGCAAAACTCCCTGGCGGCCCTCAAGGCCGCGCAGGACGGTGGCTGCGAGGCGGCGGAGATGGACATCTGGATCACCCGGGACGGGGGCGTTTTCGTTAACCATGACGGCACCCTGGACGGGGTCCGCATCGAGACCTCCGACATCGAGACGGTGTCCCGGCTCAAGCTGACCAACGGCGAAACGATTCCGACCTTGGATGCCTACCTGGACCAGCACGCCCTCCACCCACAGACCACCCTCATTATCGAAATCAAGCAGCACAGCCGCTACGAGCGTACGGCCGCCTGCGTCGATGCCGCCCTGGAAGCCGTCCGCGCCCATGGCCTGGAGTCGTCCGTGCAGTATATTTCCTTCGACCTGGACGCCTGCAAGCGGATTGCCGCCGCCCGTCCCCAGGCGATGGTGGGCTACCTGACCGGAGACTGCGACCCGCTGACGCTCAAGCAGGCGGGCATCATGCAGCTGGATTACCAGCCGGCCGCCTTCCTCGCCCATCCCGACTGGGTGAAAACCGCCCATGACAACGGCATGCTGGTCAACCTCTGGACGCTCGACACCGAGGAAGACCTGCGCCAAGGCATCGCCCTGGGCGCCGATATGTTGACCACCAATTATCCGGAACGGGTCCAGACCCTGCAGCAAAGGTTTTTTGACTGACCCGCCCCCAACCGCTTCATACCATGAAACGCTTATCCCTCCTCCCTGTATTGCTCCTCTGCTGCGGCCTGGCCGGCGCGCAGGAGCCGCCTAAGCCCAGCTATGACCTGGCCGCCCGTTTCTCCGCCAAAAGGGTGGGGCAGATGGTCTTCAGCACCCGCGTGACCCCGAACTGGTTCCGGGATTCCGACCGTTTCTGGTACGCTTGGAAGACCTCCGAAGGGACACGCTATTACATCGTGGACCCGGCTACCGGCCGCAAACAGGAGCTGTTCGACATGGACCGCCTGGCGATGCAACTCACCGAGACCGTCCGCGACCCCTTCGACGCCCGGCATATCCCTTTCCAGGAGCTGACCCTGCACGACGACAGCTATTTCACCTTCGACATCCCGAGCACGGCGGACATCCCCGACAAGGACGACAGCACCAAGACGGTCAAGAAGGTCTTCCATTTTAAGTATATCATTGATTCCAAGGAACTTACGGAGATGGAAGAGGCCCCGGCCAAAAAATATCCCGACTGGGCGAACGTCTCGCCTGACGGCTCGATGGGCATCTACGTCAAGCACCACAACCTCTTCTGCATGGACTCGGTCTCCCTGCGCAAGGCGGCCAAGGACCCCAAGGACAGCACCCTGGTGGAACGGGCCCTGACCACCGACGGCACCCATGACTATTCCTGGAACGGCGACAACTACACCGGGGATACCGAGAAGGATACGACGGCGCGCAATTTCCCTTACCGGGTCGTCTGGTCGCCGGATTCCCGCCATTTCGCCTGCCTGCGCTGGGACATGTCTCCCGTCCAGGACTTCTGGGTGATCCGTTCCGTCGCCATGCCGCGTCCGGAGCTGGAGACCTACAAATACCAGATGCCCGGCGAGCCCGGGCCGAAGGGCGACCTGTACCTCTTCGATGCGGTGGAAGGCACATCGCGCAAGATCGCTTGCCACGCCTTCAAAGACCAGGACCTGGACCTGTATATGGCCGATCCCACCCCGCAGGAAGCGTTTGCCGGCCGCTATGGCGCGCGCTGGCTGGGTGACGAAAAAGGCTTCTGGCTGCTGCGGATGAGCCGCGACCTCAAGCGCCACGACATCTGCTATGTCCCGGTGGACGGGGATTCCACCCACGTGGTCGTCAAAGAGCGCCTGAACACCTATGTCGAGAACCGCAAACCGGTGCTGCTGGATGGCGGTAAACGCCTGATCCAGTGGTCCGAACGCAACGGATGGGCCAATCTCTACCTGTATGAATCCGACGGTACGCTGGTGCGCAACCTCACCGAAGGACCCTTCCATGTGGAGGACGTCCTGGCGGTCAACGAAGGGGCGGGATACGCCCTGGTCAGCGCCTGCGGCGTGGAAAGCGGCGAGAACCCCTACCAGATGCACACCTACAAAGTGTCCCTGTCCGGCGGCAAGATGCAGAAGCTGGATATGGACGACATGGATGTGATGGCCGCCCCCAGTTACGATGGTAAGTACTTCATAGCCAATTACTCCCGTGTGGATGCCAAGCCGGCCGTCGCCCTGTATGACGCCGCCCGCGGCCGGAAGGTCAGCGAGCTGGAAGAGGCCGACTTCAGCCTGCTTTTCGCGGCCGGATACAAGTTCCCTGAGCGCTTCACCGTCAAGGCGGCCGACGGCATCACCGACCTGTACGGCGCCATGTACAAGCCCTTCGACTTCGATTCCACCCGGGTCTATCCCATCTGTGACTATGTCTATCCGGGCCCGCAGGTGGAGGCGAACAACATCTCCTGGAGCCGCGGCTTCACCCGGACCGACCGGCTGGCCCAGGTCGGCTTCATCGTCATCACGGTGGGCAACCGGGGCGGCCATCCCAACCGCTCGAAATGGTACCACAACTATGGCTACGGCAACCTGCGCGACTATGGCCTGGAAGACCAGAAATACGCCATCCAGCAGCTTGCCGCCCGGCATCCCTACATCGATATCAACCGCGTGGGCATCCATGGCCATTCCGGCGGCGGATTCATGTCCACGGCGGCCATCCTGACCTATCCGGATTTCTTCAAGGTGGCCGTCTCCTGCGCCGGCAACCACGACAACAGCATCTACAACCGCTGGTGGAGCGAGCAGCACCATGGCATCCTGGAGAAAATCGACAAGGGCGACACGACCTTTGTCTATCATGTCCCGACCAACCAGGCCCTGGCGAGCCGCCTCAAAGGCCATCTCATGCTGGTGACCGGCGATATCGACAACAACGTCAACCCGGCCAACACCATCCGCGTGGTGGATGCCCTGATCCGGGCCAACAAACGGTTCGACCTCGTGGTGCTGCCCGGTCAGCGCCATGGTTTCGGGGATATGAACGAATATTTCTTCTGGCGCATGGCCGACTATTACAGCCAGTGGCTGATGGGGGCGCCGCCGCGCACGGAAGTGGATATCCCGCAAATGAATAACGATTAAGTAACAATGGCAGATAACAATTGGAAAAAACGGCTCGGGGTGGTGTTCTCGACCAATCCCGACTTCGCCTACGAACAGGCCGAAGAGCCGGAGCAGGCTACCCTGGAAGCGGCGCGGCAGCGTCTGATCGTCTCGCTGGACCGGCGCAACCGAGGCGGCAAGCAGGTGACGCTGGTGACCGGCTTTGTCGGGACGGCCGACGACCTGCGCGAGCTGGGAAAAGCCCTCAAGGTCAAATGCGGCGTCGGCGGCACGGCGAAAGACGGCGAAATCACCATCCAGGGCGACCTGCGCGACAAGGTGACGGCCCTGCTGCATGAAATGGGCTATGTCCGCGCCAAGCGGGGGAACTAAACAGATGGCTATGCGTTTTGACCAGGATATATTTACCGTAGATACGCTGCGGACCCTCCCGGGGGCGGATGCCTTCCGCGGCGGGGTGGCCGGCCTGTCCGACCTGCCTTCCGGCGAAACGGCCGCCGCAGCCCTGGCCTGGGGAGACTCCCTGGTCAACTGTATCCTCATCTCCGCGGAAGCGATCCTGCTGGTGCTCTTCCTCAATGCCCTGATCGGCATCCTGCCCTTCCTGCTGGGCGGCATCTTCCGCTGGAAAGAGCTGGTCAACCTGGAAGACAGCATGCGCCTGGCCCGGGACCGTAACATCCTGTCCCTCATTTCCTTGCCGGCCCTGGCCCTGGTGATGTCCCGCTACGGCCTGTGGCACATCGCGTGGCTGGACAGCCTGTCCCCGGGGCTGGACACCCTGGTCATCCTCGGGGTACTGATCGTGGTGCTGCTCCTGCGCCGGACCCTGGTGCTCGCCCTGGCCCCGCACGGGGGGCGCGACAATTATATGCTGTCGGCGCGGGTGCTGTATGACTTTTCGATCATCCTCGCGCTGCTGCTTTGCGCGACCGTCGGCATCCTTGCGATTTTCGGGGTTAATGATTTGGCTGTCAGGAAGATTCTATATTACGTCGCCGGGCTTGTCTATCTCATCTTTTTGGTCCGCCGCGTGCAAATTCTGCGAAATTCCTGCGCTCAATTCACAGCAATTTTGTATCTTTGCAGCCTTGAATTGATTCCGGCGGGTCTGCTAGTCGTTTCCGGACTGCTTTTTTAACGCATCGCAGTCCTGCCGCGAGCAAAAGTGACAGGATATGCGTGTTAAAAAGATACTGATTTCTCAAGCGGCCCCGATGAATTTGGCGCCGTATTCCGCTCTTGAAGAAAAATACGGGGTGGATATCGAATTCCGGCCCTTCTATTTGATAGAACCGCTGACTTCCCGCGAATTCCGCGCCCAGCGGCTGAACATTCTGGATTACACGGCTATCGTCTTCTCTGCCCGGCACACCATCGACGCCTTCTTCCACCTGTGCGAAGAACTGCGCGTGAAGGTGCCCGAGACGATGAAGTATTTCTGCACCACCGAAGCGGTGGCCATGTACCTGCAGAAACACATCGTCTTCCGCAAGCGCAAGATTTTCTACGGCACGGGTACGCCCGAGTCCGTGGTCGCGCTGATCGGTCCGAAGCACAAAGGGGAGAAGTTCCTGATTACCACCACCGACGCCGGCAACAACGAGGCCCTGACCCGTCTGTTCGATGCGGCCAAGCTGGACTATACCACGGCGGTGTTCGTGAAATCCGTTCCCCAGGACCTCAAGGACCTGGACCTGTCCGCCTACGAGGTGGCTGTCGTCTATAACCCGGCGGATGTGCACTCCCTGCAGGAGAACTTCCCGGGATTCAAGGGCGAAGGATGCAAGTTCATCACCTTCGGCCGGCATATCGTGGATGCCATGGAAGCGGCGGGCCTGCCCATCGAGATCAAGGCCCCCACGCCCGAGGCACCTTCTGCCGCCAAGGCCATCGAGCTGTATCTGCAGAAGCAGGCATAGTTGTCCGGACGGGCGCGAAAAGGCGTCGCCGTCTCATAAATATAGCTTCTCAACGTATGGAGAATACCTTCAAGAAACAGGAGCGACTGTGCGGCCGCATTGAAATCGGCCGCCTGCTGGCAAAAGGCCGCCATGGCAGCGTGGACGGCCTGCGCTATTGCTACCTGTCGGGTTCCGGACGCGACTGCAACCGGATCCTGGTCTCCGTGCCCAAGAAGCTTTTCCGCCACGCCGTGCGCCGCAACTACCTCAAGCGGCTCATCCGCGAAGCCTACCGGACCCAGAAGGCCCTCCTGCCCGTCACGGGCACGGACTTGATGTTCATCTATGCGACCCAGGAGATCCTTTCCGCTGCGGAGGTCCGCCGGCGCGTCGCGGACATCCTCCAGGAAACCTCCCACCGCATCGGAACGGCTGAGCAGCCTTCCGCCACCAACGCCGACGCCTTATGAGCCGATTCCGCGAAATCGCCCGCAAGGTGGCCATTTTCCCCTTTGTGGTGCTGATCAAATTCTACAAGATTTGCATCTCCCCCTATACCCCGGCGAGCTGCCGTTTCACGCCCACCTGTTCCGAATATGCCTTGCAGGCTTTCCGGAAATATGGCCCGTTCAAGGGACTTTGGCTGACGGTCAAGCGCCTGCTGCGTTGCCATCCCTGGGGCGGCAGCGGCTATGACCCTGTCCCGTAATCGTTTACGCCAGTTCGCGCAGGATCAGCTCCCGCTTGAGGGCGGGGCCGAGGGCGTATTCGCCATAGTCGATGCGGGAATCCACGATATACAGGGCCTTCCAGCTGAACAGGCCGTTTTCTTTCTGAATGGCCTGGATCCGCTCCAGCGATTCCTTCGGAATCACCAGGTGGCAGGGAACGATGACCGGAACCGGATTGCAGGCCAGGGCATGCGCGACGGCCCGCACCCCGGAAGCCTTGCCGATCTGTTCGGCGAAGTCGGTATAACTCAGGATTTTGACGGGCTCGCCGCTGTGGGTCAGATCAAACAGGGCATGCCAGACCGACAACTGGAAAGGACTGCCGAACAGGCGCAGGTCCTCCCATTGCAGCGAAGCGGAAAGGGCATAGAGGGCATCCGTGTCGATTTTACACGTAACCACTTCATTGACAGACGTTTTCGGAAGCTTCACGAGCTCTCCCAGCACCCGGGCCGCACCCCGGTAATCCATCCCCACGGAAGCCACCTTGCCGTCCACTTTTGTGACAATCCATTGCTGGTCCATGACGGGTAAATGCTAAGATACACAACATCTAACGTCCTCAAAGTTAGCGCTTTTTCTTGGAAAATGCAAACGGCTCCCTATTCCCAGTATGCCACCACGGTCGCGCCGGCATGCACCTTGACCTTGCGGCGCTTGGCCTTGCCGGGGACTTCGTCCGGCGAATAGGTATAGAGCAGCTTTTTTACCTTCAGTCCGGTCTCGAAACGGACCTTCCGGCGGTGGCGGGCGTTGCTCGAAACCACGGTGATATATCCCTTTCCGGCCTTCATCACCTGCAGCGTGATGCCGCTCCGGTGGCGTTTGAAGCGCAGCGGAAGCTCCTTCACGATGGGCTCAAGCTCTTTCATCACGAACTTGGAGAAGGCTTTGCGGTGGCCGGTCCGGATGGCCCCGAGCCCGATCATGGACGGGACCCAGGTCACGGTGCCGCGGCCATATTTGTTGTGGATCAGCGGCAGGGATTCCCCGGAGGCGTCATTCAGCAGCACGCCTTCCCAGAGGTGGACCCACAGCTTGCGTCCGCCGATCTTCACCTTGTGGTCGCCCGGGGTGCAATACACGTCCTGCAGCCGTCCGCCCAGTACGTCGGCCAGGTCGAAATCGCCGCCGAAGACGTTGTACATGTATTCGTCATAATAGAAGCTCAGGCCTTCGACGAACAGCTTGCCGCCCTTTTTGACAAAATGCCGGATCAGGGGGTAGTAGCGGCGCGGGATGCAGACCTGCCCGGCCAGGATGATGCATTTCCCGGCGTAACTGTCTTTGCTCCAGTCATATTCGGACATTTCGCCCATCTGGGGCTTGATGCCGTTTTCCAGCAGGATTTCGTACATCGCCACGGCCGATTTCATGGCTCCGCCTTCCTGGCGCCCTTCGAAGTCGCGGTCGGCGGTGTCGCCGAGCTGGACCTGTTTTTCGGCCCACAGCGATTCGCGGCAATACAGGACCGAAATCGGCGAGACGCAGGGTTCCGCACCGGCGAAGTAATCTTCATGGTCGGCCAGGGCCTGGGTCATCTCCTGCACCGCGCGGGCGCGGGGAGACAGGCCGCCCTGCATGTCCAGCAGGCTCCATTCCCCGGCTTCGCCACCGACGCTTCTTGGGTTCAAAGTCCAGAATATCAAGCCTTTGGCGCCGTCTCCCAGGGCGGTCCACACCCATTTCACCAGTTCGCCCGGGGTGGGGCAGAAGGGTTTGAAGGCGCTGTAGGTATTGTTGCCGGCCTGGAGCTCCGTCACCCACCAGGGCAGGGGCCCGGCACCGCTGCGGATGATGTCGCAGTTCGCGGCCATCGCGGCCCCGAAGCGCCGCCGGTCGAAGTAGCCGAAATGCCAGGAAGGATGGGCCGAGGCGCCCAACGAGTCCAGGAATTCCCGCCAGGCGGGGAAGTCATATTCCGCTACGTTCTTGAATATCTGGTGGTTGTTGACATGCAGCTCGTGCTCCGTGTCCACGGCGCGGATGCGCTCGGCGATGTGGCGCAGCGTGTCGGTGTTGTAGCCCAGCAGGAAGCGCTCCCGGTCGAAATGGACCAGGGCGGGGTAGCCCTCCGGGGTCTTGTCGGCATGGGGATGGGCCTGCTTCCAGGCCGCGAAACGGGATTGGGTATAAGGCTCCTCGGGCAGGACGCCCTCCACGCCGGGCTCGTTGATGAGCACCCAGCCGCGCAGGGCGGGATGGCCTTTGAAATGGCTTACCGCCGCCTCGATGAAGGCGTCGATCCGGGCCGCGTGGGCCTCGTCCACCGGGAACTTGAAGCCCCCGATGCCGTTCCCTTCCATATCCGGGAAAAGGGTGGCGAACACCTGGACGTCATGCGCCCCGGCCGCGTCGAAAGCCCGGTCGAACAGAGAAAAATCCCAGCTTCCGTCCGGGGCCTTGCAATAGGCTTCGAACAGCCGGATCCGGCATACTTTCATGCCGCATTCCTTCAGCGTGCGGAACCAGTCCGTCACCTGGGCGGCCGTCTGGCCGGGTTCGATAAAGACCTGTGCCCCGATGAGCGGCAGGCGGTCGGAACGTTTCTCTGTCATGGTGTTGCAATGTTGATTATCCAAAGATACGCAAAAGAATGCAATCCCCCGCGCGCTGACGCAAAAAAACGGCGGAATCCCGCCCCGTGTGGCGAAAAAAGGAGGTTTTGTTCTTTCGTCCCTTTTCCGTATATTTGCACTTTATATGCGTGATATGCGTTAGATGCGGCTTCCGCCGCCCTACCTGGCCGGGTTACGGCCGAAATGAAACAACATGGAGCAAAAAAAATTCAACCTTTGGAACCGGATTGTGTCGGCTGCCGTCCTGCTCGTCGCCACCGTCACCTACCTGTCCACCATAGAGCCCACCGCTTCCTTCTGGGACTGCGGCGAGTTCATTGCGTCATCCTATAAGCTGGAAGTCGGCCACCCGCCGGGAAACCCTGTGTTCCAGCTGATTGCGCGTTTCTTTACGATGTTCGCCGATGCGGACCACGCGGCCGTCGCCGTCAATGCGATGAGCGGCGTCTGCTCCGCCCTGACCATCTTTTTCCTGTACCTGACCATCGTCTTCTTCGCCAAGCGCCTGGTCCGGCCCGATGAGGAGGGCCGTTACACCGCGGGGCAGGCCGTCGCCATTTTCGGCGCCGGCGCCGTGGGTGCCCTCGCGTATTGTTTCTCGGATACCTTCTGGTTCTCCGCCGTGGAGGGCGAGGTCTATGCGATGAGCTCCCTGTTCACCGCCATGGTCTTCTGGGCGATGACCAAATGGTACGAACAGGCCGACCAGCCCTATTCCGCCCGCTGGATCGTGCTGATTTCCTTCCTGATGGGCCTGTCCATCGGCGTCCACCTGCTGAACCTGCTGGCCATCCCGGCCCTGGTGTTCATGTACTACTACCGCCGGCGCGAGGATGCCCCCTATACGGCCTGGGAATTCATCAAGATCGGCCTGGTCAGCGTCGTCATCCTGGGCGCGCTGGTCTTCGTCCTGATCCCGTACCTGCCCAAGCTGGCCGCCTATGTCGATCTGTTCTTTGTCAACAGCCTCGGCCTGCCCGTCAACAGCGGCGCCGCCTTCTTCCTGGTGGCGATGCTGGTGCTGTGCTTCGTCGGCCTCATCCAGTTCTACAAAAAGGGTCGCGTCTTCTTGACCACCGCCACGATGTGCCTGACCACCATCCTGGTCGGATTCTCCCTGTTCAGCATCGTCATCATCCGGTCCAATGTCATGACGCCGACCAACGAGAACCAGCCCGACAATGCCTTCTCGCTGGTCCGTTACCTCTCCCGTGAGCAATACGGCAGCACCCCGCTCCTGTACGGACAGTATTACGGTTCGCCCTACGACGACCTCTATGTCACCAAGTACTGGACGCTGGTAGGCGGCAAATACAAGAAAGTCAACGGCCCGGTGGATGCCAAATATTCCGCCCGGGGCAAGATGCTCTTCCCCCGGATGTGGAGCAACCAGGACGACCGTTTCATCAAATTCTACGAATCCTATTCCGACGGCAAGGGCCAGACGGTCCCGGGCGCCCGGTACAAGAAGCCCAGCTTCGGCACGAACCTGAAGTTCTTCTTCGACTACCAGCTCGGCTGGATGTACTGGCGCTATTTCATGTGGAATTTCGCCGGCCGCCAGAACGATATCCATAGCCCCAGCCCCGGTGAAATCTTCTATGGAAACTGGGAATGCGGCATTCCGTTCATCGACGAGATCCGCCTGGGCGACCAGAGCGACGCCCCGACGGTCCTGCGCGAGAACAAGGGCAAGAACCACTACTTCCTCCTGCCCCTGCTGCTGGGTCTGCTGGGCCTGTTCTTCCAGTTCGACCGCGACAAGCGCGGTTGCTGGCTGACCTTCCTGCTCTTCTTCATGACCGGCATCGCCATCGTGGTGTATCTCAACCAGCCGCCCTACCAGGTCCGCGAACGGGATTATGCCTATGCCGGCTCCTTCTATGCCTTCTCCATCTGGATCGGCTTTGCCGTGACCGCCCTGTACGAAGGGATCGCCCGGCTGCTGAAGAACAAGGCCGCAGTTCCGGTGGCCGCCCTGGTCACGGGTCTGTGCCTCTGCGTGCCGGCCCTGATGGCCGCGGAAAACTGGGACGACCACGACCGCAGCAACCGCCGTACCGCCGTGGAAATGGCCCGGAACTACCTCAATTCCGTCGGCCCGAACGGCATCCTCATCACCCACGGCGACAACGATACCTTCCCGCTCTGGTATGCCCAGGAGGTCGAAGAGATCCGGCCGGACGTCCGCATCGCCAACACCTCCCTCCTCGGCACCGACTGGTATATCGGCCAGATGAAATACGCCATCAACGAATCGGCCCCGCTGCCGCTGTCCATCGGGCAGGAGCAGTACCTGTACGGGACCAATGACTTCGTCCGCATCGTGGATACCCGCGACCAGGTCTTCCCGCTCGCCGACGTGATGCGGATCTTCCGCCATCCGGACGCCAAGATCGTCATGGAAGACGGCTCAAAGGCGGACTACATCATGTCCCGCAAGTTCAGCATCCCGGTCAACAAGGAGAATGTCCTGCGCAGCGGTATCCTTTCCGAGGAATATGCCGACCAGATTCCGGACGAAATCGTCTTCACCATCTCCAAGGACAAGGATTATCTGTCCAAGCCGGAGCTCTTCTTCCTGGACCTGCTGTCCAATTATGACTGGTCCCGTCCCATCCACCTGCTCAGCCAGGGCGGGGAAATCAACGTGGGCCAGAAGGAATACCTGATGACGGACGGCTTCTCTACGAAGCTGGTGCCGATCCGCAACCGGATCAAAAACAGCGACCTGGGCATCGTCGATGTGGACGAGTATGTCCGGATGATGGACGAGGTCTATACCTGGGACGACCTGAGCCGGACCGACTGGTTCGTGGACTACCAGAACCTCTACACCTTCCTCGGCGTCATGCCTCAGCGCGAACTGTTCCTCAATGCCGCCAATCTGCTGCTGGAGCGGGGCGACAAGGAGCAGGCTGTCCGGATGCTGGACCGTTGCCAGGAATGCGTGCCGGAAGAGAATTTCCCGCTGGAAAGCATCTGCCTGGGCTTCTACCACAATGACGTGGTGGTCATCGGCATGGTGGAAAGCTACTACAAGGCCGGCGCCCCCGAGCAGGGCCAGGACCTGGCGGAACGCTTCTCCATCGGCCTGCTGGAATCCATCAATTTCTACATGGAGTATTACGAGTACGCCCAGCATGACTTCGAGCTGTGCTGTAACTGCCTGTACTACCTGGTGGATATCCTGAAGTCCAACGGCGACACCGAGCTCAGCGACCGCCTGATGAAGGCGATCGATGCCATTATGAAGATTTATTCTTACGACGAATAACACCATGATCCCTAAAGCCAGACTCAACGAAGCGTTGACTCAACTATTTGACAGTCTTGAGTTTACCCATGAGCCTGCGGGCTTGTACGACCCGCTTCGCTATATGATCGCCATCGGCGGTAAGCGTCTGCGCCCCCGCCTGGCGCTGCTGACCTATTCCCTGTATCAGGACAGCCTGACCGATGACATCCTGCAGCCCGCCGCTGCCCTGGAGGTTTTCCACAACTACACGCTCATCCATGACGACGTGATGGACCGCTCCGACCTGCGCCGGGGCGTGCCGACGGTCTGGAAGAAGTGGGACCTGAATACGGCCATCCTTTCGGGCGACGCGATGTTCGTGGACAGTTTCCGCCGCATGGCCTCCCTGCCGGCGGGCGTGCTGCGCGAGGGCCTGGAAATGTTCTGCAATACGGCCGCCCAGGTGATGGAAGGCCAGCAGTACGATGTGGAGTTTGAGCGCCGCCGCGATGTCACGCGGGAGGAGTATATGGAGATGATCGGGCTGAAAACCGGCGTACTGCTGGCCTGCGCGTCCAAGCTGGGCGCCCTGGTGGGCGGCGCCTCCCAGGAGGACTGTGACAATCTCTATGAATATGGCTACAACCTCGGTCTGGCTTTCCAGGTGACGGACGATTACCTGGACGAGTACGGCGACGAGCAGGTGTTCGGCAAGCCGATCGGCGGGGATATCGTCTGCGGCAAGCAGAACTGGCTGGCCGTCCACGCGCGGCAGAAGGCGGACCCCGCACAGCGGGAGGCGCTGGACCGCGCCTTTGACCTGCCGGCCGGCACGCCCGAGGAAAAGCAGGCGAAAATCAGCGCCGTCATGGCGCTCTACCAGGAACTCGGCGTGGAAGAAGACGCCAAATATGAGATCCTCCACCTGAACGAAAAGGCGCTTTCCTTCGCGGCCAAGGCTTGTAGCGGCCTGCGGTTGGAGCGTCTCCGCCGCTTCGCGGAGAAACTCGTCGGCCGCTCGAAGTAGCCAGCGGCTACGGGTTTGAAACGAAGCAGAGCTTCTCTATTTCCGAATTGTTTTTTATGCAGCGGAAAGAACTGGAAATCATGGCGCCGGCAGGCAATTTCGAATGCCTGGCGGCTGCGATTCAGGGCGGGGCGGATTCGGTTTATTTCGGCATCGGACGCCTGAATATGCGCTCCCGGTCGGCGAATAATTTCACCCCGGAAGACCTGCCGGAAATCGTCCGCATCTGCCGGGCGGCCGGGGTCCGGACCTATCTGACGCTGAACATCACCCTGTACGGGGAAGATATCGCCGACGCCCATGCCGCGCTGGATGCCGCCCGGGCCGCCGGCGTGGATGCCGTCATCGCCTCCGACATGGCCGTCATCCTGTACTGCCGCCAGATCGGTATGGAGGTCCATATTTCCACGCAGCTGAGCATCTCCAATGCGGAAGCCCTGCGCTTCTATGCGCAATATGCCGACGTGGTCGTCCTGGCCCGCGAACTGAACCTCGGCCAGGTCGGGGAAATCCACCGCCGCATCGAGCAGGAGCCCATCCTGGGCCCCTCCGGACGGCCGGTCCGCATCGAAATGTTCGCCCACGGCGCCTTCTGCATGGCCATTTCCGGAAAATGCTACCTCAGCCTCCATGCCTACGGGGCTTCGGCCAATCGGGGCGCCTGCATGCAGGTCTGCCGCCTGGGCTATGAAGTGACCGACCTGGAGACAGGCTATCAGCTCCAGATTGACAATGAGTACATCATGTCGCCTAAAGACCTGTGTACCATTGAATTCATGGACAAATTCATCGCCGCCGGCGTACGCGTGTTCAAAATCGAAGGCCGCGCCCGTTCGGCGGAATATGTCCGGCGGACGGTGCAGTGCTACCGGACGGCGGCGGACGCCGTATGCGACGGGACTTACACACCGGAGCTGACCGCCTCGCTCAAGGCCTCCCTTGCGGAAGTCTTCAACCGGGGCTTCTGGGACGGCTATTACCTGGGCGCGAAACTCGGGGAATGGAGCAGCGTCTATGGCAGCCAGGCGACCCGCCGCAAGGTCTATTGCGGCAAAGTGACCAACTGGTTCGACCGGATCGGCGTCGCGGAAATCGCGGTAGAAGCCCATCCGCTCCACACAGGTGATGTCCTGATGGCGATCGGCCCCACCACCGGCGTGCTGGAGTTCCGGGTGGATGACATGCGGGTGGAGTTCCAGCAGGTCACCGAGGCGCCGCAGGGTGTTCCCTGTTCCATCGCCCTGGGACCGGACAATGTCTTGAACCCCGGCAAAGTTTCTCCGGAGCGGCCCAAGCTCCGCCGCGGAGACAAGGTTTTCCTGTGGGAAACGGTGGAGAAGCGATAAACCCGTCCGAAATCCGATTCTATTTTTTCAAGATAAAATTGCCTTCTGATATATCCAGGAGGCATTCTTATTTATATTTATCCTTCCCGGTGTGGCGTTTTTGCCGAATAAATCGTATCTTTGAGGGATTATGCACGTGTATAATAAGAACCACATAACGTTATGAAAAAGACCTTGATTGCAATGGCGATGCTGATGATGGCCGGTTGTGCCGGTCCTGCGTTCGATCCCGATTCCGTGGCGGATGCCACGCCGCAGGAAGTAACCCGCGTCGAACCGCTCTGCTGGTGGAGCGGCATGAAGACCCCCCTGCAAGTGATGGTATATGGCGAAGGCATTTCTGGTTTCGATGTCCGGGTCGAAGGCGGCAACGGCCTGAAAGTGACCGGCGTCAACAAGGCGGAAAGCCCGAATTACCTCTTCGTCGATCTCCAGGTCTCCAGCCCGGGTGAATACTGGCTGGTCTTCGAGGGAAACGGCCGCGAATTCAAATATCCCTACGAAATCCGCAGCCGCGAGGCCCGTCAGACGGAAAGCTTCACGACCCGGGACATGATCTACCTCGTCTTCCCCGACCGTTTCGCCAACGGAGACCCTTCCAATGACAATGCCGGCGGAACGATACAGAAAGTCGATCGCGAAGGCAATCTGGAGCGCCATGGCGGCGACATCCAGGGCATCATCGACCACCTCGACTACATCAAGGGCCTCGGCGCCACGGCCATCTGGGCTACGCCGGTCCTGCTGGACGACCAGGACTTCGAGTCCTACCACGGCTATGCCTGCTGCGACTACTACCATGTGGATCCGCGCATGGGCAGCAACGAGCTCTACCGCGAATTCGTCGCCCAGGCCCACGCGAAGGACCTGAAGGTCATCATGGATATCGTCACGAACCACTGCGGCACCTTCCACTGGTGGATGAAGGACCTGCCTTTCCACGATTGGGTGCATCAGTTCGACACCTATACCCAGACCAACATCGCGTTCAGCACCAACGTGGACCCCAACGCCTCGAAGTACGACCTGAATGTCCACGAGAGCGGCTGGTTCGTCCCGATGATGCCGGACATGAACCTCGATAACCCGTTCGTGCTCAAGTATTTGCAGCAGTGGGCCATCTGGTGGGTGGAATATGCCGGACTGGACGGTCTGCGGGTGGATACCTTCCCGTACAACGAGAAGGAGCCCATCAGCCGCTGGTGCGAAGCCGTGCGGGCCGAATATCCCTGGCTCAATATCGTGGGTGAATGCTGGATCGAATCGCCGGCCCAGCTGGCCTACTGGCAGGGCGGCAACCCCAACAAGGACGGTTACGACTCCCACCTGCCTTCCATCATGGACTTCCCCCTGTGCGACGCCATCGTGGCCGCCGTCTGCGAGGCGGGCGACCGGCCGCAGTGGAACCATGGCATGACCCGCGTATATAATGCCCTATCCCATGATTTCGTCTATCATGACCTGTCGAAGATGATGATTTTCTTCGCCAACCACGACCATTCCCGCATGGGTGACAATTTCAACCACGACCCGGCGAAGATGAAGATCGCGATGACGCTGCTGGCCACCCTGCGCGGCATTCCGCAGCTGTACAATGGCGACGAAATGCTCTTCTCCGCCCGTCCGGGCGAATGGAACGACGGTGCCAAACGCATCGATTTCCCGGGCGGCTGGCCCGGAGACGAGGTCGATCTGTTCAGCGAAGAAGGACGCAAGGCGGCCGGCAAGACGGCGACGGCCGATTACAGCTGCGCCGCAGACCTGCACGACTACACGGCGCGCCTGTTCAACTGGCGCAAAGATAAAGAAGTGATCCACAGCGGGAAGACCCTCCACTTCCTGACCCGCGACAATACCTATGCCTACTTCCGTTACAATGAAACGGATGCCGTGTTCGTCTTTATCAACAATACGAACCAGGCAGTGACTGTGCCCTGGGCGCATTATGCCGAGCTGGTGCCGGCCGAAGTCACCGGTACGGACGTCCTTTCCGGCAGCCCCGTGACCCTCTCCGCCCAAACCGTCGTCCCGGCCATGACCGCCACCGTCGTCGAATTCAAAAGATAATCTCAAAATATGAAAAAAACTTTCTTGTTTGCGGCTTTGACCGCATTGCTATGTGCATGTGCACAACCTGCCCCGCAGGAACTCTCCGACCTTCAGACGCTGAAAAGTCCGGACGGCAGTTTGGAACTGACTGTCGGTCTGGCGCAAAACGGCGCTCCGACCTATTCCCTGGAGAAAGACGGCAACGCCGTCGTGCTGCCCAGCCGGATGGGTTTTGAACTCCGCGGCGCGCAGATCCATGCCGACGATAATTTCCGCAGCAAGCAGGGCTGGATGTATGAGCATCCGGTCAGCCTGTATGACGGGTTCGAGCTCGTCGGAACGGACACTGACGCCAAGGACGAGACTTGGGATCCCGTCTGGGGCGAAGAAGCCCACATCCGCAACCATTACAACGAATTGACGGTCCATCTGAAGCAGTCGGCGACAGGACGCCTCATGGACGTGATATTCCGGCTCTATGACGACGGCCTGGCCTTCCGCTACGCCTTCCCTGCACAGTGGGATTTCCGCCATTTCGTCATCACCCGCGAGTGTACGGAATTCGCGATGACGGGCGACCACCGCGCCCTCTGGATTCCGGGAGACTACGATACCCAGGAGTATGAATATACCGACAGCCGCCTGAGTGAAATCCCGGCGAAAATCGAAGGCCGCAGCCTGTGGAACGCTTCCCAGACGGTCTTCTCCCGCACCGGCGTGCAGACGGCCTTGCAGATGAAGACAGACGAAGGGCTCTATATCAATATCCATGAAGCCGCCGTGGTCGATTTCCCGACTGCCAACCTGGACCTCGACCTGGTCACCATGACCTTCCGGGTGGAACTGACTCCCGACGCCCAGGGCAACCGGGGTGCGGTCATGACCCCGTTCCAGACCCCCTGGCGTACCGTGCAGGTGGTGGACGACGCCCGTAAAATCTTGGCTTCCAGGCTGATTCTCAACCTGAATGAGCCTTGCAAGATTGAAGATACCTCCTGGATCCACCCGACCAAGTACATGGGTGTCTGGTGGGAGATGATTACCGGCAAGAGCGCCTGGTCCTATACGGACGACTTCCCGACCATCCGGCTGGGCGAGACCGACTACAGCGACGCCAAACCACATGGCCGGCATGGCGCCAACAACGAAAACGTCCGCCGTTACATCGACTTCGCCGCCGAGCATGGCTTCGACGGCCTGCTGATCGAAGGCTGGAACGAAGGCTGGGAAGAATGGTTCGGCCAGCAGAAGGAATATGTCTTCGACTTCGTGACGCCTTATCCCGACTTCGACATCGAGGCGCTGAACCGCTATGCCCACAGCAAGGGAATCCGCCTGATCATGCACCACGAGACCTCCGCGTCCATCTGGAACTATGACCGCCATCTTGAAGCGGCCTTCGACCTGATGAACCATTATGGCTATGATGCCGTCAAGACCGGTTATGTGGGCGATATCGTGCCGCGCGGCCTGCATCATTACAGCCAGGAGACCATCAACCATTACAACCATGTCATCCGTGAGGCGGCCCGCCATCATATCATGGTGAATGCCCACGAAGCGGTCCGCCCGACCGGTCTGTGCCGCACCTGGCCCAACATGATCGGCAACGAGTCCGCCATGGGTACGGAGTTCCAGAAGGATATCGAACCGATCCATGTGACGGTCCTGCCCTTCACCCGTCTGCAAGGCGGCCCGATGGACTATACGCCGGGCATCCTGGAGACCGACCTGAGCGTGACCGCCCCGGGCAATACCGCCCACATGTGGTCCACCATCGCCAAGCAGCTGGCCCTGTATGTGACGATGTATTCCCCGCTGCAGATGGCGGCCGACCTGCCTGAGAATTATGCCAAGTACATGGACGCCTTCCAGTTCATTAAGGATGTGGCCGTCGATTGGGAACGCAGCGAATACCTCCTCGCCGAGCCCGGCGACTATATCGTGATTGCCCGTCAGGCCAAGAAGAGCACGCTGAACCTCGCTTCCGAGGGCACGGCGAAGCTGCCCGATGCCCGGAAAGGCTACCGCAACGCAGCGACGCAGTTCTGCGCCGGCGACAAGGATGTCTGGTTTATCGGCGGCGTGACCGACGAGCAGGCCCGCGAACTGAGCTTCGCGCTGGACTTCCTCGCTCCCGGAAAGACTTATGAGGCAACCATTTACGAGGACGCCCCGGATGCCGACTACGAGAGCAATCCCAAGGCCTATGTCATCCGGAAGGTGGACCTGACGGCTGCGGACAGCCTGACGATGAAGCTGGCCCGTAGCGGCGGATTCGCGATTTCCCTCAAGGAAAAATAAGCCGTCTTGTGCAACGTTTTCCGGGGCTTTTGCATCTTGGAACTGCGTTTATGCATGAAAGACGTGTTTGACAAGTGTAAGATATGCCTGCTGCTGCCGGTAGTCCTGCTGACTGCCGGCTGCAGTCTTCGTCGTGCCGACAAGGATGTGCTTCCGGCCCTGGGGCCGTTGCCGATCGAGCTGAATTTCACGGTGAGCGACGCGCAGGGGAACAACCTGCTCGATCCGGCCGTGGCGGACAGTTTCGCTCCGGAGGACATCAGCGTCGTCTATCAGGAAGAAAGCTACCCGCTGGACGCCGCGGGCGACGGACCCTGTCTGCGCAGCGTGTATAACCATGAGAACATCCGGTCTTCCCTGACTTTCGGGCAGCTGGACGGCTCTCAGGAGATGGAGGCGCAGGCGGTTTCGCTGGTCCTGGGCGACCGCACTTACACCGTGATGGTTTCCAATTTCTACGACCCCGCCCGGGACGCCCGTGCCGAGCGCCATTTCTATTGGCACAACAAGGACTGGTACGGCGATGCGTCCATCGATATCGTCGTGCAGGATGAACCCCTGCCCGAGAATCCGCCCAAACAGGCGATAGGATAAGACTTAAACCTTTTCTGCATTGCTGAGTACCGGAACTGCAACAGTAGTCAAGAATGCGGGCAGTCATTATTTGCTGTCCGCCCTGCCGGCGTGGGAACCCTTCCCGGCTGTCCTCAAAGGCCGTATCCGCCTGAAAGAAGGCGGCTCGACCAATCCCGTAGCCGTCGGCGACCGGGTGGAATACACGGCGGACGGCCCGGTGGACGAGCAGCATCCGGCCACCATTTCCCGGGTGCTGGACCGGCGGAATTACATCATCCGCAAATCCACCAACCTTTCCCGGCAGTCGCATGTCATTGCGGCCAATCTGGACAAGGCCTATCTCGTTGTCACCCTGTTCTTTCCGGAGGTTAAGCTGCCTTTTCTGGACCGTCTGCTGGTTACGTGCGAGGTCTATGGCGTCCCGGCCACCATCGTCCTGAACAAAGTCGATCTGTATCGCGAGGAGGCGCAGGAGTACCTGGCCGACTTCCACCGTATCTATGAAGGGGCCGGATACCGGGTCCTGGAGACCAGCGTAAAGACAGGGGAGGGGATCGACGCCTTGCGGGAAGACTGCAAAGGCGCGGTCTGCCTGTTTTCCGGGGAATCCGGCGTCGGGAAATCCAGCCTGATCCGGGCCATCGACCCTCACTTGCAGCCGAAGGTGGGGGATATTTCCCTGGCGCATCTGCAGGGCCGCCACACGACGTCCCTCTATGAGATGTACCGGGTGCAGACGGGCGGTTTCATCATCGATACGCCCGGGCTGCGCGGATTCGGCCTGGTCGATTTGGAAAAGGATGAAATCGCCAAGTATTTCCCGGAAATGCTCCGCGTGGCGGACGACTGCCGCTTCGCGCCCTGCACCCATACGCATGAGCCGGGCTGCGCCGTCAAACAGGCGGTGGAGGAGGGCCGGATCAGTCCCGAACGCTACAATTCCTACCTCGGCATGCTCGAGGATGACGGCAAATTCCGTCAGGGATGAAAGCGATCGACCGGCAGATTCTTCGCCTGGCTATTCCCAGTATCCTGGCCAACATCACCGTGCCGCTGGTGGGCATGGCGGATATCGCCGTGGCCGGCCACCTCAGCGGGGAAAGCGCCGCGCTGATCGGGGGCATCACCATCGGCAGCATGCTGTTCGACCTGCTGTACTGGAACTTTTCCTTCCTGCGGGCCGGCACGGGCGGCATGACGGCCCAGGCATACGGCCGGGGCAATATGCGGGAAGCCGCCGATACGCTGGTGCGTGCGTGCGGCATCGCCCTGCTGGCGGCGGCCGTCCTGATTCTGCTCCAGGGGCTGTTCTTTTCCCTGGTTTTCCTGGTGGTCGATTGTTCGCCGCAGGTAGAGGCCCTGGCCCGCCGCTATTTCTTTATCCGCATCTGGGCCGCGCCGGCTACCCTCAGCCTGATGGCCCTGCGGGGCTGGTTTATCGGTATGCAGGATACGGTGAGCCCGATGGTCGCCGACCTCATTGTCAACCTCGGCAACATCCTCGGCAGCGTCCTGCTGGCCTTCTATACGCCCCTGGGCTTTTCCGGCATCGCCGTGGGTACCGTGCTGGCGCAATATCTCGGCCTGGCTTTCTGTCTCGGGGTGCTGGCGGCGAAATACCGCCAGAGGGTCTTCCAGGGCTATGCCTACGCGGACGCACGGGCCGCTTTCCGGGGCGGCGGCATGCGAAGATTCTTTCGGCTGAATGCCGATTTATTCATCAGAAGTGTCTGTTTTATAGGTGTTTATATCGGATTTACCCTGATATCCGCCCGCTATGGCGACCTGCTGCTGGCCTCGTCGGCCATCCTGATGAAGCTGATGCTGTTCTTCTCGTACTTTACCGACGGATTCGCCTATGCTGGCGAGGCGCTCACCGGGAAATACATCGGGCAGGAGGATATGGCGCAGGTCCGCCGCACGGTCCGGCATACCTTCGCCTGGAGCATGGGCATCGGGATGTTCTTCGTGCTGATTAACGGCGTGGCGGCCGGTCCGTTGTTCCGGCTGATGACAGGGGACCCGCAAGTGGCCGGGCTCTGCCATCATTTCGTCATCTGGCTGGTGCTGATGCCGCTTGTCGGTTGTCCGGCCTTTACCTGGGACGGGATTTACCTGGGCGCTACGGCCACGCGAGCCGTGCGGGATTCCGCCATCTGGGCCGCGGTCGCCTTCTTTGCCCTCTGGTTCGCCGGCCGGGCGCTGCTGGGCATCCCTGCGCGGATCGACCCGGATCCGGCCAGCCTGGATACCGCCATCCGGGCCATCCATCTGCTGATGCTGGCCTACCTGGCCCATCTGCTCGCCCGCACCCTCTCGCTGACCTTCACCTACCGCCGCGCCATCCTGCGGCTGCGATAGTCGCCAGCGTCGGCCAGTCCGGCAAGACAACAGCATGAAAGCCTCCGGAAATCGTGCCCGAGGTACAGTTATCGATGGATATCATGGCTCCCTGCGCCAGCCTGGCCCAACAACGTCAAAATATTTTAAGATTTGTCACGTACTTATTTGAGAATTGTCATTAGCCTTCATGCACATTTGCATATCTTTGCGGAGAACCATTATCCTTTTATCTTATGTCAAAGAATTATCTTTTAGCTTTGATTGCAGGGGTCGCCCTGTTGGCAGCGGGCTGCGGAAAAGCAGACGGCACCTCGACCGATACCAGCAAGGACCCGTCGGCGAGTGCGGACCCGAGCGGAAATCCGTCCACCAATCCTTCAGATGAGTCCCAGGACCCCGTTGACGCCCAAATCACAGCTGCAGATTTTGTGGGCAACTGGTGCAGCGGAGAGACGGTCGCGTTCAAGTTCAAGGAAGACGGCACTTACACGGAAATCGGATGGGACACGGAACATACCGGAAAATGGACCTTCAACGAGACGGACAGCAGCATCAACTTTCTTGGCGACGATGGAGAGACAAGGCTTGTGAAGGTGCGCCTGATCGGCGGCAAAGCCTGGCTGGTCTTGATTGATGAATATGAAGGAGACGATGGTGAGACATCACGGTCCTATTCAAGTTATACCAAAGAAGGAGCGACGGTGCAATCCGGAACCCTTGGAGATGGCCGTTGGGATGCACCGCATAACGGGAACAAGCCGGCCGCCTATACTCCAGACGTCGATTACAGAATATGTATGGTAGTCAGTGGGTCTGACATAGACCTGTATGTTCCCGCGTGGGGCTATCATATCCAGGGGAAATTCACCCTGGAGAACGGCAATCTCCACATCGAAACGGATGACGACCATATCTGGTCCGGCCATTACGTCGAGGCGAATTCCATCAGCTGGAGCGCATGGGGCCCCCCGACCGATGAGTTTGAGGATAGCTGGGATTATTCGTATGGGTCGCTGAACCCGGAGACCCTCGCCCTGCAGAGCCCCTATCAGTGGTATAGCGTCAGAGATATCTTGAATATGGGCTGGAACCCCGAAGAACATGCCAAGGAATACGCGGCGGAACCGTATAATTTCAAGTTCATGCTCTGGGAAACGGGAGAGAGTATCCGTTCGAACGCCATGGATCTTTGTAATTTCGATTTGTGCGTATCGCCTGACGGGACCGAGGCCTTCGGCGGGGCGGTAGGGTTGACCCCCTGGTTCTATAAACGTTAAGCGACTGGCTCCCTAAATACGGATGTCAAATCAGGCGTCCGAGCTATAAACCATTGATTATTAGCACTATCATGAATTTCCCCTGGTACAGCCGTGCCAGGGGAAAATTGGATATAGCCGAGCCATCCTGCGGCCGCTGCCACGTTAATTTTCATTTTTACTCAATTTTCTACCAAAAGAATAATTTCTGGCCTATTAATATTCAAAAATGTATTTTATAGGCAACATTTTTGCATAAGCGCAAGGTGTAGTAGATAATGGACAGAAATGAAAAAAATCGTATGGATGGGCGCCCTGCTGCTTGGCAGCGTCTGCTTGCATGCGCAGACCACGTATAACGGGCAGCCCCTAAGCCTTCAAACGTGCCGGGAGATGGCACTTAGGCAAAGCAAGGACCTGGATCAGGCCAGGATTAAAGAAGAGATGGCCGGCTATGACCGTAAAATAGCCATCGCCAATTATTTCCCTAAGATGGGTGCCACCGGAGCGTATCTGTATAACACCCGGGATGTCAAACTCATCAGCGACGAGCAGTCTGCGCGCCTTCGCAATGCAGGTACGACCCTGGACAATGATATTTGGGACGCCATGGGTTCGCGCGTGGACAAGATGGAATCCGGGAGGATAAAGGAAATCGGTCACGCGCTGCTTGACGAATTCAGGAATTCCCCTGACAAAGTGGACATTGCCACGCCCATAAACGCTATCGGTGAAGAAATCGATGCCGGTCTCCACCCCGACCTCCATAACATCTGGGCAGGGGCCGTCACCATCGAGCAGCCTGTTTTCGTCGGCGGTAAAATCGTGTATAGCAATCAGATGGCGTCCTTGGCCCAGCAATTGGCCCAGTCGCAGTATGACATGAAAGAAGCCGACATCCTTCTTGATGTTGACCAGGCATATTGGCAGATCATTTCCATATCCGAGAAGAAAAAGCTTGCGGAAAGCTATTCCGAACTCCTGACCCGGATGCTGGGGGATGTGGATGCTGCCATATCGGCAGGTGTATCCACCCAGTCCGATGCGCTCCAGGTAAAGGTAAAGGCCAATGAAGCCGCCATGCTGCTGACCCAAGCCACCCATGGCCTTGCTTTGGCCAAAATGCTCCTCTGCCAGCGAATCGGCCTTCCGCTGGACAGCGATATCATCCTGGCCGATGAAGGCCGTGATGTGATTCCTGAACCTTCAGCCCCTGTCCAGGCAAGCCTGGAAGACATTTATGCCACCCGGCCGGAGACCCGCAGCCTGGAACTCGCCTCGCAGATATACGACCGCAAGGCCAAGATCGCCCGTGCCGACATGATGCCCACCGTGGCCCTTGTCGGTGCATATACCTTGACCAATCCCAATACCTTCAATGGCTTCCAGACTACGTGGCAGGGAGGGAATCTCAGCGCCGGCGTCCTGGTACGCATTCCTATCTTCCACGGCGGCGAGAGCCTTTTCAAATACAAGAAAGCCCAGGCTGAAGCCAGACTGTACGACGACCAGCTGGGCAATGCCCGCGAAATGATTGAACTTCAGGTGAGTCAGCAGCGAAAACTATTTGCCGAAGCAAGGCAGAAACTCGAAATGGCCGCCTCCAACCTGGCCAGCGCCGACGAGAACCTCCGCTCAGCGAAAGTCGGCTACGAAGCGGGAATCATTCCCACGAGCACGGCACTTGCGGCCCATACCGCCTGGCTCAGCGCGCACAGCGAATTCATCGACGCCGGCATTCAGCTGCAAATCTGTGCATCCAGCCTCAGAAAAGCCGAAGGACAATATCATTCAAACAACTGATACAGACTATGAAACCCCAGAAAAACTATAATCTCCTCATCGGCGTCGCCGCCTTGATTGCCATATTGCTGACCATATCCATCGTCGGATACATCGTTTCGCGTCCCCAGCCCATCGTCATCCAGGGCGAGGCCGAAGCCGCGGAATACCGCATCTCCGGAAAGGTCCCCGGCAGGATTGAAGAGTTCCGCGGCACGGAAGGCCAGCTGGTCCGTAAGGGAGACACGCTCGTCATTATCGACTCCCCCGAAATCCGCGCGAAAATCGCCGAAGCGAACGCGGCGAAGGCAGCCGCTACCGCCCAGAAGGATAAAGCCATGAACGGTGCCCTGCAAGAGCAGATTACCGGTGCTTATGAGCTGTGGCAGAAGGCTCTTGTGGGGCAGGAGGTCATGAGGAAATCATTCGAACGGATAAAAACGCTGCATGACCAAAAGGTGGTGTCAGACCAGAAATATGACGAGGTGGAGGCCCAGTACAAGGCTGCGGTAGCCACAGCCAAAGCCGCCCGCAGCCAATACTCCATGGCCGTAAAAGGCGCAAGGCAGGAAGATAAGGACGCCGCCATCGCGCTGGTCGAGCGCGCAAACGCCGCCGTAGAGCTTGTGAATTCCTACCAAGACGAAATCCGCCTTACCTCCCCGGCGGACGGGATTATCGCCGATATCTATCCCAAAGTAGGCGAACTGGTCGGCCAGGGCGCGCCCATCATGACGATTCAAGACCTCTCCGACATGTGGCTGAGCTTCAACATCCGCGAGGACAGGCTCAACAACATGCAGAGCGGTGACAAGCTTTCGCTCACCGTCCCTGCTTTGGGGAATCGTCCGATAACCGCCACGGTCTATTACTTGGCTGCCCGGGAATCCTACGCAACCTGGAAGGCGAGCCGGGAGATAGGAGAGTTCGATACACGCACCTTCGAAGTACGCGCCCGGCCCGACTACCCGGTAGATGGACTGCGTCCCGGAATGAGCGTGATCTTGAATGTCAGTGAATGATGAAAACGCTTTGGAATGTTATCCGGAGGGAGATGCTCATCATCCGGAAGCGTCCGGTTTATCTGCTCGCCTCGGTAGGGGCGTTGGCTGTCAATGCACTCTTCTACCTGAGCTTCTTCCAGGACGGTCTTCCGCATGACCTCCCTATCGGCATCGTCGATGAGGACCACAGCTCCACGTCACGCACTTTTGCCGACCAACTGGATGCGACGCAGCTGGGAAAGGTCATTTATTACGACGACCTGCACCGCGCGCGGGCCGATATGCAGACCGGCAAGATTACCGCTTTCGTCGTCCTTCCGAAGGGGTTCAATGCCGATATTCAGGCGAACAGGCAGCCGCACATCGGCTATTATGTGAATTCCCTGTATTTCGTGGGCGGGGCGCTGGCATACAAGGATATCCTGACGATGGTGAACCTCACCAACGGAGCGGTCCAAAGGCAGGTCCTGAGGGCCAAGGGCGTAAATGAGCGCGAAATCATGAACCGCATACAGCCCATCGTGCTTGACCAGCACCAGATCGGCAACCCCACCACCAACTACGGGGTTTACCTCAATGGCGTCATCCTGCCCGGCGTGCTGGAAATGATCGTTATACTCATCACCATCTACGCCGTCGGTTCAGAACTGAAATATGGCACTTCCCGGCACTTGATGCGCACGACGGGAGGCTCCATCGAACTGGCCCTTCTCGGCAAGCTGTTTCCCTACAACATCATCTTCACCCTGCTGGGTATAGGCCTGGAACTGCTGCTTTTCCATTGGCTTAAGTATCCGCTCGATGGCTCCCTATGGTGGATGTTCCTGGATGTTCTGCTCCTGGTGAGCGCTTCCGAGGCGCTGGGACTGTTTATCATCGAACTGTTCCCGGTACTGCGCATCGCCATCAGCGTCGGGGCCATCATCAGCGTGCTGGCCTTTTCGCTTTCCGGCTTTTCCCTTCCCGTGGAGGCCATGCCGCCGTATGTGCAGGGATTCAGCGCGATTTTCCCGTTGAGGCATTACTACCTGTTCCATGTTCAAGAGACAATCTGGGGCAGCGGATTTTCCGGATGGTGGCAGGAAGTTATTCATCTTCTGTTATTTATGTTTCTTCCCGCCGTATTTATGAAACGGCTTGAAGCCGCCTATGTCATGCAAGACTATGAAAGGGATTAATTACTTTGGCAAGTGGATAAGAAACGGGTACGACATCTTTGTCAACGAGCTGAAGCTCATTTTCACGGATGCAGGCGTGCTCATTATCTTCTTTGTGGGAGGACTGCTGTATCCGGTTCTGTATAACCTCATCTATATGAACGGGACGGTGGACGAGATGCCCGTCGCCGTGATCGACCGTTCTTCCGGCTCGTACAGCCGGCGTTATCTCCAGAAAGTGGATGCCACCCGTGAATGTGAGATTCTCTGTTCCTGCACGTCCCTGGAAGAAGCCCGCGATTTGATGCAGCGTCAGAAGGTACATGGAATCATCTACATCCCGGCCGATTTTGACGAACGCCTGGTGCGCGGCGAGCAGGGGCATGTCTCTACGTATGCCGACATGTCCAGCTTCCTCTACTACAAGTGCCTCACCATGGGGACCAGCCTCACCATGTTGGATGAAATGCACGAGATCCAGACAGAACGCTATACCGCCTCGGGACTGGATGGACAGAGCGCAGACCAACTGGTCCGCCCCGTCCTCTCCGACGAGCAGATTCCTTACAACAGGCCTTTCTCGTACACGATTTTCTTCATATCGGCCGCTTTGCTTCTGGTGATACAGCAGACGATGTTCTATGGAGGCTCATTGCTGGCCGGAACGCTCAGGGAACAGAACAGAAGCTTCGCCTCCATGCCCAGCAATCTCCAAGGGCTTGGTGTGGGACGCGTAGTCCTCGGGCGAGGGGCAGCCTATCTGGCGGTGTACCTGGTTACAGGGACGCTGATCGCCCTTTTGATTCCCCGGCTGTTCCATCTGCCGCAACACGCCTTCTGGGGAGACATCATGACACTGCTGGTTTTCTATATCATCGACTGTATCTTCTTCACCTTCACCTGGTCAAGCCTGATCTGGCGGCGGGAGACGGTCTTTGTGCTCTTTCTGTCCGTATCGCCCATCTGCATGTTCCTGACGGGCTTTTCATGGCCGACATCTGCAATCCCCCAGTTCTGGCAGTGTGTGGGATACCTCTTCCCCTCCACCTTCGGCTGCCGGGCTTTCATCAACCTCAATACCGCCGGATGCACCCTTGCCGATATCGCCCCCGAACTGCGCGCCATGACCGTCCAGACCGTCATCTATTACTTCCTCGCCTGTGTATCCGTCTTTGTGGAGAATAAGGTCATCGAAAGAAAAGGGAATTAAGTCAACGGCTTCTACGTACAACAGGCCGTCTCCGCCATACTCCGCGGATTACAGGTTATCCGGGTCCCAGTCCGCTTCGGGCTCGTTGAAGGGCTGCAGGAAGGGGTTGTGGGTGCGTTCGTAGGCGATGTCGGTGATCTCCCCATGGCCCGGGATGACCTCGATGTCTCCGTCCAGCCCCATGATTTTGTCCATGACCGAGACGATCAGCTTGTCGTAATCGCCGCCGATGAGGTCCGTGCGGCCGATGGCCCCGCGGAAGAGCGTGTCGCCGCTCAGTAGCACCTTGTCGGTCTTGTCCAGGAAGCAGACCCCGCCGGCGGTATGCCCCGGGGTGTCAATGACCTCGAAGGCGGTCTGCCCGAAACGGAGGACGTCCCCTTCCCGGATCTCCTGCCGGGGAAAATCCACGTCCAGGGACCGGAGTCCGAATTTCTGGGCGATGTCCCCGCTGAAAGCCAGGGTCGTCGCCTCGTCCGGATGTACATACACGGGAATATCGTAGCGCTCATGGAGCCCTTTGGCCCCGAAGACATGGTCGGGATGGCCGTGGGTCAGCCAGATGGCCTTCGGGCGGATGCCCTGCCGGGCGATATAGCCGGTCAGCTGGTCCGTCTCCACGGCGTCGTGGTTGCCGGGGTCCACGATGACCCCTTCGCCGCTGTCATCCCACAGCAGGATGGTCTTTTCCTGAAAAGGATTAAAAGAAAATGTCTTTATGTTGAGCATCGAATACCGTATTTTTCTGCAAAAATAGTTAAATTTGTAGAATATGAACAGGGAATATATAGAAATCCGCGGAGCGGCGGCCCACAACCTCAGGGGGGTGGACGTCAGCATTCCCCGGAACGAATTCGTGGTGGTGACAGGCCTCAGCGGCAGCGGCAAGTCCTCCCTGGCCTTCGATACGCTCTATGCGGAAGGCCAGCGGCGGTATATGGATACGCTCAGTACCTATGCCAAACATTTTATGGGCATCCTGGAAAAACCTGACGTTGAGGAGATTACCGGGCTCAGCCCCATCATTGCCATCGAGCAGAAGACCACCGGGAACAACCCGCGCTCGACCGTCGGCACCATCACGGAAATCTTCGACTTCCTGCGCCTGCTGTATGCCCGCGCCTCCCGTGCCTATTCCCCGGTGACGGGCAAGGAAATGGTCCGCTACACCGACGAACAGATCGTCGATCTGATCATGCAGGGATACAAGGGACGGAAATGCTACCTGCTCAGCCCCCTGGTCCGTGGCCGCAAAGGCCATTACAAGGAACTCTTCGAGCAGCTGCGCAAGCGCGGCTATACCGAAGTGCGCATCGACGGGGTCATCAGCGAACTGGCCGGCGTGACGCAGCTGGACCGCTACAAACCCCATTTCATCGAACTGGTCATCGATAAGCTGAAACCCGAAAGCGGCGACGAAAAGCGCATCCGCGAATCGGTGATGGCCGCCCTGAACCGGGGCAAAGGCTCCGTGGCCGTGCTGGACCAGGAGACGGGCGCCCTGCAGCATTTCTCCAAGCATCTGGTCGATCCGGACAGCGGCCTTTCGCTGCAGGAGCCGGCGCCGCATTCCTTTTCGTTCAATTCGCCCGAAGGCTACTGCCCGCATTGCAAAGGCCTGGGCATGATCGTCGATGTCAATATCGACACCATCATTCCGGACCGGCAGCTGTCCATCGCCGACGGCGGCATCGTCCCCCTCGGCAAGGTCCGCGAGACCCGGAAATTCGACATCATCCGCGCCATTGCGCGCAAATATAATTTCTCGCTCTATGAGCCGATAGCCGACCTTCCGGACGAAGTGGTGTCCCTGCTGGTGTTCGGCTCCGACGAACTGTTCCGGGTCGGAGACGGCCCGCAGTCCGAGATGGTCTCCTTCAGCGGCATCGCCGACGACATCGACGAGAAAATCGTCTGCCCCCAGTGCGGCGGGACCCGCCTGCGCGAAGAGACGCGCTGTTTCCGGATCGACGGAAAGACCATTTCCGAAGTGGCCGCCCTGGAAATCACCGAGTTGGCGCAGTGGATGGAAAGCCTGCCCGGCAAGCTCAGCAGCCGCGAAAACAAGATTGCGCGGGATATCCTGAAAGAGCTTCGCGACCGGGTCCGATTCCTGCTGGATGTCGGCCTGGACTACCTGTCGCTCGACCGGGCGACCGCCTCCCTCTCCGGCGGGGAAAGCCAGCGCATCCGCCTGGCCACCCAGATCGGCTCCAAGCTGGTCAATGTCCTGTATATCCTGGACGAGCCCAGTATCGGCCTGCACCAGCGCGACAACCGCAAGCTCATCTCCTCGCTGAAAACCCTCCGCGACGAAGGCAACTCCATCATGGTGGTGGAGCACGACGCCGAGACGATGTACGCGTCCGACTGGCTGGTCGATGTCGGGCCCGGCGCCGGCGAAAAAGGTGGCGAGATCTGCCTCAGCGCCCCGACAGGGGTGCTCCTGCGCGGGGAGAAGTCCGATGCGGACACGGCCCGGCACTGCAAAATCGGCCCGTCCATCACCCTGGACTACCTTCAGGGGCGCAACAGCATCCCGGTCCCGGCCCGTCGGCGGCTTGGCAACGGCCTGTCCCTGGGCATCCGCGGCGCACGGGGCAACAACCTCAAGAACGTCGATATCGACATCCCGCTGGGCTGCTTCATCGGCGTGGCCGGGGTCAGCGGCAGCGGCAAATCCTCCCTCATCAACGAGACGCTGATGCCGGTACTGAAAAACAAGTTCTACAACGCCAAGCTCAAGCCCCTTCCGTACGACAATATTCTGGGAATCAAGAATATAGATAAGCTTATCGAGATCGACCAGAGCCCCATCGGCCGCACCCCGCGCAGCAATCCGGCCACCTTCACCGGCGTGTTCGGCGACATCCGCAACCTCTTCGCCGACACCGTGGATGCGAAGGTCCGCGGCTTCGAGGCGGGGCGCTTCTCCTTCAATGTCCCGGGCGGCCGCTGCGAAGAATGCAAAGGGGCCGGCATCAAGGTCATCGAAATGAATTTCCTGCCCTCCGTGAACGTGGTCTGCGACGAATGCCGCGGGCGGCGCTACAAAGAGGACACGCTGGCCGTCCGCTACAAGGGCAAGAACATCAACGATATCCTGGAAATGCCTGTCAGTCAGGCGTATGAGTTCTTCAAGCCGGTGCCGAGAATCGCCCAGAAGCTCAAGGCGATGGTGGATGTCGGCCTGGGCTATGTCCACCTCGGGCAGTCGGCGGTGACCCTCTCCGGCGGCGAAAGCCAGCGCATGAAACTGGCGGCCGAGTTGTTCCGCAAGGCGACGGGCAACACCCTGTATATCCTGGACGAACCGACGACCGGCCTGCATTTCGAAGACATCAAAGTCCTGCTCGGCGTGCTGCATCAGCTCGTGGACCAGGGCAATACCGTGATTATCATCGAGCATAACCTGGATGTGCTCAAAAGCGTGGATTATCTGTTCGACCTCGGCCCCGACGGCGGCCGAAAGGGCGGCCAGGTGGTCGCGCAGGGGACGCCGGAGCAGCTTGCCCGCGACCCCCGGTCGGTGACAGGCCCGTATTTGCGGGAAGTTTTGAAATAATCGTACTATGGAAATTTGTGATATTTACTGCGTAAACGACGGACGGATGCACAAGGCCGTCCTCGGAACCCCCTTGTCCGAAATCGCCCAGGAGCACGGCATCGTCATCCGCGATGCCAAGACCGGTGCGGAAGGCCCTGTCCTGGCGGCACTGGTGGACCATAAACTGAAAGAGCTCCGCTACAGGCTGGTGGTCTCCCACGAGGTGGAATTCATCGGCATGGACCATCCCGACGGACGCCGGTGCTACATCCGGTCCCTGTGCTTCGTGCTGCAGAAGGCGGTGCGGGAGCTATTCCCGGACAAGATCCTGGTCGTCCACCATTCCCTGCCGAGCGGTCTGTACTGCGAGCTGCTGGAGCAGCAGGCCGGCGAGGACGGCAGCCATCCGGTCTGGTTCATCACCGACGACAACCTGGACGCCCTGCGCGGGCGGATGCGGGAAATCGTGGAGGCGGACCTGCCTTTCGGCCGGAAGAAAATGCTTTCGGAGGATGTTCAGGCCGTATTCCGGGGCCAGAACCAGCCCGACAAGGCCGAACTGATCGAGAGCCTGGGCCGCTACATCACCAGCCTCTATACCCTGGGGGATGCGCAGGATACCTTCTATGGTCCGCTCGTCCCTTCTACGGGATTCCTGAAGGTATTTGATATCAGCGGCTTCGCCGACGGATTCTGCCTGCAGACCCCGATGCCCGGTGACCCCGCCCGGGTGCTGCCGATGAAGCGCCAGTCCAAGATCGCGACGGCCCTGAAGAACCATGCCGACTGGTGCCGCATCATCGGGATTAACGGGGTAGGGACCCTCAACAAACAGATCCAGGAGGGGCATGCCGTGGAAATCATCAATGTGGCCGAGGCCCGGCACGAGCGCAAGTATGCCGAGATCGCCAACCAGATATACGAGCGCCGCTCCCAGGTGCGGATCGTCTTTATCGCCGGCCCTTCGTCCAGCGGCAAGACCTCCTCATCCCTACGCCTGGCCCTGCAATGCAAGGTCCTGGGACTCAATCCGAAAGTCATCGAGCTGGACAATTATTTCCACAACCGGGAGGATACCCCCAAGGACGAAAACGGCGACTATGACTTCGAATCGCTGTACGCGATGGACCTGGACCTGCTGAACCGCCAGCTCAACGATTTGCTGGAGGGCCGCGAGATAGAGATCCCGACCTTCGACTTCAAGCAGGGACAGCGGGTGTACAACGGCCGCCGGATGAAGCTGGAAGACAGGGACATCCTCATCATGGAAGGCATCCATGCCCTGAATCCGGCGATGACCCAGGCCGTGGACAACGCCCGCATCTTCCGGGTATATGCCTCGGCCCTGACCTCCCTGGGCCTGGACGAGAACAACAGCATGTCCACATCGGACAACCGCCTGCTGCGGCGCATCGTCCGCGACAACCGCGTGCGCGGCATCACCCCGGAGCAGACGATTCTGCGCTGGAACAGCGTCCGCCGCGGCGAGACCCGCAACATCTTCCCCTTCCAGGAGAATGCAGACGCGGTGTTCAACTCCGCCCTGATTTTCGAACTGCCCATGCTGAAATACTATGCGGAGCCGTTGCTGCGCCGGATTTCGCCGAATTCCCCGGCTTATACCGAGGCCGTCCGGCTGCTGAAATTCCTGGACTTCGTCGTGGCGCTGCAACCTTCCGAAATCGCCGCCATCCCCCCGACCTCCATCATGCGGGAATTCATCGGCGGCCAGACGCTGTAAGGTTTTGATACATAAAACGGAACGATCATGCATATCGGAATCGCTGGAAATATCGGCAGCGGCAAGACGACGCTCACGCGCATGCTGGCCGAACATTACGGATGGACGCCCAAATACGAGTCCGTCACCTATAACCCTTATCTGGAAGACTATTACAAGGACATCAAACGGTGGTCTTTCAACCTGGAAGTCTATTTCCTGGAGCAGCGTTTCCAGGATGTGCTGGAAATCGCCCGCAGCCGCAAGACCGTCATCCAGGACAGGACCATCTTCGAGGGTGTGTATATCTTCGTCGCCAACAACTACGCGATGGGCAACCTCTCGGAACGGGATTTCAATACCTACATGAATCTCTTCAAGGCGATGATGTCGCTGGTGAAAGCCCCTGACCTGCTGATCTATATCCGCAGCAGCATCCCGCACCTGGTGTCCCAGATCCAGAAGCGTGGCCGCGACTACGAGCAGAGCATCAGCCTCGAATACCTCAAGGGCCTGAACGACCGGTACGAGAAATTCATCGGCGAGGACTATCCCGGCCGGGTGCTGATCCTGGAAGGGGACGAGCTGGATTTCCAGAACCGGCCGGAAGATTTCGCCTACATCACCGAACAGATTGATGCAGAGTTGTACGGCCTGTTCCCGGGGCAGTGAGCGGGGGTTCCGACACTTTCCGCCGGGAAGATGCCGATTTCCAAAAAGTTTCGTATCTTTGCAAGTTGAACAAAAAGAATCGTCATGCATATCGCAATAGCAGGAAATATTGGTAGCGGGAAAACGACCCTGACCAAGATGCTGGCCGCCCATTACGGCTGGACACCGCGTTTCGAATCCGTGGACTATAATCCGTATCTGGCTGATTTCTACGAGGATATGGAACGCTGGTCCTTCAACCTCCAGATTTATTTCCTGAACAAACGGTTCAAGGATGTCGTCGAGATTTCCAAGTGCAAGGAAGTGATTATCCAGGACCGCACCATTTACGAGGATGCCCGCATCTTCGCTCCGAACCTGCACGGAATGGGGCTGATGAGCACCCGCGATTTCGAGAATTATTCCGACCTGTTCGACCTCATGATGTCCCTGGTCAACAAGCCGGACCTGTTGATATACCTCAAAAGCAGCATCCCCAACCTGGTGGCCCAGATTCAGAAACGGGGTCGCGAATACGAAAAAGGTATCCGCATCGACTACCTGACCGGCCTGAACGAGCGCTACGAAAACTGGATCAAGGACTACGATGGCAAACTTCTTGTAATAGATGCCGATACGATTAAATTCGGCAACCGCGAAGAAGATTTCGCCAAGGTTACGGAAATGATTGACAACGAACTTTTTGGACTTTTTCCCCAGCAATAACGAATCAGGGGACGGCACATCCCCGCAAACCCATGCATTATGGCCGAAAGACTGACAATTATTGATTTTGTAGAAAAGTACACGCGGAAGTTCCCCGACCATGTTTATCTCCGCGAAAAGCCCAAGGATGTCTGGGTGGATACGACTTTCCGCCAGACCAGAGAAGAAACCTACCGGATCGGCGCCGGCCTGATGGCCCTCGGCGTGGAGAAAGGCGACAAGATCGCGCTCCTGTCCGAAGGCCGTACCATGTGGGTCCTTGCCGAACTGGGCGCCATGTATGCCGGCATGACCGATGTCCCGCTCTCCGTCAACCTCGGTGACGGCCAGGACCTGGTCTTCCGCATCAACCACTCGGATTCCAAGTGGATCATGACCTCCGCCTACCAGCTGCCCAAGATCCGCAAGATCATCGACCAGTGCCCCGAGGTCCGCAAGGTCATCGTGTTCGATGACGCGTTCTATGACCTGGAAAGCCTGAATGACAATGAGATCCGGATGTCGGAAATCCAGAAGATGGGCGACGGCTACCTCCGCGAGCACCGCGACCTCTTCGAGGCCCGTTACAAATCCGTCGGTCCGGACGACTATGCCAACATCAGCTACACCTCCGGTACGACGGCCGACCCGAAGGGCATCCTGCTGACCCACCGCAACTATACCGCCAACGTGGAGCAGGGCAGTTCCGTCATCAACATCCCGGAAAACTCGACGATGCTCATCATCCTGCCGCTGGACCACTGCTTCGCCCATGTGGCCGGTATGTACACCCTGATGATGTACGGCGCCAACATGGCCTTCGTCCCTTCCGGCAAGACCTCCCTGGCGACGCTGAAGAACATCCCGATGTCCATCCGCGAGACCCGTCCGCACGTGATGCTCTCCGTCCCGGCCCTGTCCAACAACTTCAAGAAGAATATCGAAAGCGGCATCAAAGCCAAGGGCCCGTTTGTACAGAAGCTGTACAACTTCGCCCTCAACAATGCCATCAAGTATAACAAGGAGTATTACAACCGCGGCGGCTTCCTCCAGCTGTGGCGCAAGCCGCTGATGTCCCTTTTCGACAAGCTCATCTTCAAGAATGTCCGCGAAAGTTTCGGCGGCCGCATGATGTTCTTCGTGGGCGGCGGTGCCCTGCTGGACATCAACCTCCAGAAGTATTTCTGCGCGGTCGGCATGCCGGTCTTCCAGGGATACGGCCTGTCCGAGGCGACGCCGATCATCTGCGCCAACTCCACCGGCCACGCCATCTTCGGCTCTTCCGGCCGTATCGTCAAGCCGATGGACTGCAAGATCTGCGACGCGGACGGCAATGAGGTCCCCATCGGAGAGAAGGGCGAAATCGTCGTCCGGGGCGAAAACGTGATGGCCGGCTACTGGAAGAATCCCAAGGCGACGGCCGACACCGTGGTGGACGGCTGGCTGCATACCGGCGACATGGGCTATATCTGCCCCTTCGATACGGATTATCTCTATGTCGTGGGCCGTTTCAAATCCCTGCTGATTTCCGCAGACGGTGAGAAATACAGCCCGGAAGGCTTCGAAGACAGCCTCACCGCCGTGTCCAAGTACATCAACCAGGTGGTCCTCCACAACAACCAGGACCCTTACACGATGGTGCTCGTGGTTCCGGACAAGGATGCGCTTCGCGAATATGCCAAGACCAAGGGTGTCGATCCGGCTACCGACGAAGGTAAGAAGCTGATGCTGACGAAGATACAGGAAGAAATCAATACCTACAAGCGGGGTGGTTCCCATGCCGGTCTCTTCCCGGAGCGCTGGCTTCCTGCAGCCGTCGTCGTCTGCGACGAGCCGTTCACGATTGCCAACAAGATGGTCAACTCCACGTCCAAGATCGTGCGCGGCAAGGTCGAGGAGCACTATGCCGACCGTATCGCTTACTGCTATACGCCGGAAGGCAAAGACCTGTACAACCCCAAGAACATGGCGTCCATCGCCTAAGGGGGGGCTTGATTATGAAAGCGGGGCAGCCGGATTCCGGTTGCCCCGCATTTCTTATCTTCATTTACGCCCGCCTTTAGGAATTCCGGTATTCACTCGGAGTCATGCCGGTGTGTGCTTTGAAGAATTTATAGAACACACTCTGGTTGGGGAAGTGGAGCCGGAAGACGATTTCCTTGATCGTAATATCGGAGTATTTGAGCAGGTGCTTCGCTTCGAGGATGACGAACGCGTCAATCCAATCGGGGGCGGAGCGCCCGCTGGCTTGTTTGATGAGCTTCGATAAATACTTGGGCGTCAGGCACATCCTGTCGGCGTAGAAGGCCATGTTCCGGTAGGTGGTGTGGTATTCGGACACCAGTTTCAGGAACTGCTCCAGGATCTGCTTGTTCCGCCCGCCGTTCTTTTTGCCTGTCTCCCGCGCTTGGGATATTTCCCGGGACCAGATCGCCGTAAAGACATGCATCACCGAGGCGATCAGATGCCCGAGGATATCGCGTTTATCGACCAGGTCCGAGGCCAGGATATCCTTGGTCAGTTCCATATATTTCTCGCCCAGGAGATATTCAGACTGGTTGAGGGTGACGACGGGCGTGTCCATCACGCTCATCCCCTCGTTGAACAGCTTGTTTACGTCCAGGCGGATGGCCGGCATATAGTCCGTGGACATAGCCAGGATGACGACATGAAGCCGGTCGAGGTCCACTTCGGAAGTCTTGCTGACACGGAGGATATAGCCCGGCACGCTGACCATGAAGCTGTTAGGCTGCACCAGGTAGCTCTTCATGTTGATTTCCACCGAGATGCTGCCCTCGATGCAAAACATGCCGATGTATCCGTCGAAGCGGAAAGGATGCTGCAGGATCTGGAGCGCGTCGCTGTACCGGATGTCCGTCAGAAAGAAATCATTGCCCAGGGAGGCGTCATGTTTTCCTGGAAACAAAGAACGGAATTGTTCGATGTTGATGGTCTGTAAAGTCTCGTGCATGTTCAAAGGGTCGGATTATGGCGAAATATTTATCACAGTTATCTGCAAAAATAATCATTTGGTCGGATTTTTCAATAATCTTTCCGAGAAAGGTTGCATTTTTCTTCTTTTCGGTCATCCGCTCATGCCCGGGACGGCCGGCTGCCCCGCGCCCGACAAAAAATATTTTCGTCCCAAAAGGATTATTTTCTATCTAATCATATAAAATCAAAACCGCCTGTCTTTCAACGGATAACTAAAAATTTCAAGGAATAATAGGCCGAAAAGTTAACTGATTAGCAAATTTTTCGGAAGAATTATTACAATTTAATTTGGAAAAACGGTTTAATCGCCGTACCTTTGCAGTGGACATTTGAAGTTTTTTCATGTCTATTTGTTAAGTTCGTTTTATACGGGCCGTAGTTTTGGGGAAAGCTACGGCCTATCTTTTTTTCTGGCCGTCGCTTTTTTTTGTGTCCTGCATTGTTTATATTTGCTGCTAACTGATGACTATAACGCATGAGAAAGGGATTGTATATCACGCTATGCTCCGTATTTATGATATGCGGAGCCTTCTTTTCTTATGCGCAGGAGAAGGAGAGAGCAAGTATTTATGGGTTTGTGCAGCTTCCGGAGAAGGACTACAATCCGTTATTTGTCGCCGAAGTCTTTCTGGTGGGCCAGGCAGATACCTTGAAAACACTGACCGGCATAAAAGAACATGGATTCGTCTTCAAAGGAATCCGCCCGGGGGAATATTTCCTGGAAATCAATAGTATTGGCTATGAAAGTTTCCGGCATTCCTATACATTCGAGAAAGGGGACAATATTGTTTATGTGCAGTTGACTACGAAAAATTTGGATGCCGCCGTCGTCAAGGCCGACATCCCCGTGATGAAGCAAGTGGGTGATACCACGGTCTATTATGCGGCTGCCGCAAGAGTGGCAGAGGAAGAAAATGCGATGGAACTGCTTCAGCGGATGCCGGGGTTTGAAGTACGCCGCAATGAGATATATCACAATGGCGGGAAGGTGGCCCGGACGTATGTCAATGGCATGCTTGTTTTCGGCGATGCTCCGGTAAATGCCTTTAATCACATGCTGGCAGGAGACGTCACGCAGATAAAGGTCTATCAAGAGGATTCAAAAGAAGATGTGCTCAACGGGTACCGGGCTCCGAGGAAGGAAAAGGTGTTGGATGTCCGAACCCGGGAACCCGTCATAAACGCAGCGGATATCTACGCGATGGCACAAGGTGGAGCGGATGCCCATAAGAATGCCGACGGCAATCTTCAGCCCAGGTATGCCGGAGGGATCACGGCCAATTTCTTCTCGGAAAAGTTCCTTGCAGATGCGAACCTATATGCCAATAATCTGGGATATGGCTCAAATCTGCAAAGCCTGACAGGCGTTCCCTCCGGCGCCCTTCATGATCGCAAGGATGCCATCCATGCAGGAGTCGGAATACAAAAATACTGGGGGAACAGGTACAGGGGCAATCATTTCAGCCTCCGGTACTCCTATGACCGGACTCATACCGACACTTTCTCCCATACCCTGTCTGATTATTATTCATCAGAATCCTCACCGGCACTGTCTTATTCGGATACATCCTCGAATTCTTCGGTCGCCGGCAGCCATAGCGTCGCGTTCTCTCTCTTCGTGCCTGATTCCCCCGTTTTCAGTATCAATTCTTCCGGCCACATCCGGTTCGAAGATCATGATTCTGAGAGTTTTCGCAAACGTTGGGGCGGCATCACGGGGCAGAACAATCCTATCACGGATATGGGGCAAAATACCGGATCGAAGGGATGGGACGGAGACTTTCACATCCAATGGAGCGACAGGAGGGCTGAACACAGATTGCGCCCGTCAGCTTTATTTTCGGCAAATGCCGGCCGCCATCATGCGCTGACCGCCAGCGTCGATACGCTGGAGTCTTCTTCGTTCCGCCAATATCTGAATCTGGATGACAATTCCGACAGTTTCGAGCTGCTGTTTTCTCCATCGCTGTCCTGGATGATAGAAAACGCTGTATCCTGCTCTTCCGAGCTCTCGCTGGGATATACGCTGTCCAAAACGAAAAAAGCGACAGTACGGGCCGGAATGGATTTTCTTCCTGACAAAGAGCACCCTCATCCGGATCCTGTCAATACGTTTCATCATAACTGGAATTTGCTGGGCCATACCGCATCCCTGTCGTATCACAGAAGTACAGGGATATCCGGCGGTCTTGACGGGGCTGTCAGTTTCAACATAACGGAAGTTGCGAACACGGAAGATTTGGCATCCCATCAACTTTTTTCCAAAAGATACTGGTCAGTTTTGCCATCATTCCTTTTCAGGCAAACGAACAAATGGAAAATCAGCGTCGATACGGAGAGGATATACCCATCATGGGAACAAACCCGACCGTTGATTGACAATTCTTCTCCTCAGTCATTACGGGCAGGAAATCCTGATTTGAAGGCTCCCTATCTTGTAAATTCCGCCTTCGGTTTTTACCCGGCACTGGACTTAAAATCCGGTTTTTTATCCATATCCTCATCGTTCCGTTTTGTCATAAACAGTATCGTATCCTACCGGAAATATTTTTCGTCCGCAACCGTTCTTCCGGAGTACGGCAATTTAGAGGTGCCTGCAGGGGCTTTTCTATATACATATCAGAACGCGAACCCGTCGCTTAACACATCCCTGTCCTTCAATTGGTCAAATCGGGGAAAGAAGATGACGAAGCTGATCCTTTTCGAGACCTTTACTGTTCAGTATAAGACGTCCCCGCAATATACTTCGGACATTTTAATTCAACTGCATGAACCGGGTGCGACCAATCATCTCCGTCTTGTATATTCACCGGACAAAAATCTGGCTTTACGGCTGACCAGCAACACAGTGTATGCCTACGCTTTCGCAGACCGGAGTGATTTGAGGCTGCATACTGTCACGGAGAATCTGAGTGTTTCGTTGACAAAGTATTTTTGGAAGACGCTGAAAGTCGTCGCCCAATATAACTGGCATCATACGTCTTATATCGGGAACGGGTATCCGTCTTTCAATATGCATGAGGCGAACCTGTTGATAGGAAAGTCCTTCTTAAAAAAGAGGCTCTTTTTGTCACTGACCGCCAATGACATCCTGAACAGAGGTGCCGGGTATTCCATCTCTACGACTCCGGATTCCATCATTCGGACATGGACGCCGTCATTCGGCCGGTATTACCTGTTATCCGTATCCTACAGATTCAACAGACTGGGTAAAGAAACTTCTTTCAAAGGCACTTTGAACAAAGGTGACCGGTGATGCATGATGCTTCGAAAGAGCCTGACCGAAGACGTCCTTCGCTAAACTTTCATTATCGGCATAAATTTACTATTTTTGCCATCAGGAATGGAGAAAAATAAGCTGCCTCGTTTCAAAACCTGTGGCCGCCCGTGGCCACATGAACGGGAGGGGCCCAAACTTGTTTGGGAGGGATGAGCGAAGCGAAGGTTGTTGAAATGAGGCAGCTTATTTTTCGGAATGATTTGAAATAACCATTAAGCAGATATGAAATATCAAATTTTCGTCCTGTGCGCGGCCGCCTTGCTGGCCTGTTCCTGTTCCGCCAAACCCCGGGAAACCTCCCGTCAGCTGGCCGCTCCCGCAGACCTGACCGTCGAAACCCTTACGGAAACCTCGGCCCGCCTGCAATGGTCATCCGAAAGCGAAGGCGTCACCGGCTGGTGGGTCTATCGGCGCGGAGAAAACGACCCCTTCCATGTGACCCCCCTCAATGCGGATGAGCCCCTTCCGGCCTCCGCCCGCTCCTACGATTTCGACGGCCTCCAGCCGGGCACATCCTATTCCTTTGGCGTCCAGGCACTTGCCGGGAACGCGGCCGAAAACTCCACCGTCACCTACGCGCCGCTCTATACCTATACACCGCCTACATCGCCCTCCGCTGACCCTTCTGAAAGCCCGGTAGAAGTCACTCCGGTCTCCGTGACGGTCAACGAGAAAGCCCGCACGGTCCGCTTCCAGGGGACTTCCCGAAGCGGCGAACGCCTCGTGCTCTCCCTGGGGCCCGTCAGCGCCAACAAGACCGTCCAGATCGATGAATACACCATCGGCAACGAATCCTTCCGCAGCTATACCGACTGGATCGGGCCCTGGCACATGCGGACCGTCGCCGCCACCGGCCAGACCGAAAAAGCCTGGGGCTTTACCGGCGGCTGGCATGGCTCCAACGGAGACGGCACCGGCGACCCGACCGCCAGCACCCGGTCCTTCGCCGTCAGCGTAGATGACACGCCCTGTCCGGACGGCACCGTCAGCGGCAGCCGGGCGGTCTGCATGGTCGTCAACCAGGTCGAGGCGGCCAACACCAAATTCGGCGACGACAAACGTTTCGTCCTCGAAGAACAGGTCACCTATACCTATGAAGACGGGCGGCTCTATGTCCGCGTCCAGGCCCAGGCACTGGAGGACGTCAGCATCGCCATCTATTACGGTATGCAGATCGCCGGTGGCTTCTGCACCCGTTTCACCTTCCGTACGGAAGACGGCACCGAGAAGACCGTGACCGATTCCTTCCTGATGCCCGGCCGGGTCCGGGAAATGACCGGATGGTCGGTCGGCGGCCACAGCGTTACCGCCGCCCTGGATGACGAAGGTCTCGGAACCTTCAGCCGGGCCACCCGGGCCTACTCCGCCCTGGTCCAGTATTATGGGGAGAACAACGGAAAAGGCTACTATATGCTGATCGGCGACAAAGAAGGCGGCTCCAGCGCCCTGGTTTTGAAGAAAGGGGAAACCATCTTCTGGTCAGGATATTATGAATTTCGATAGCATCGAATATTAAGTCATTCAAATCATTCCTAAAATAATATACTTTGAAGGCCTGTATTTTTGAAAATTTTTTATAAATTTGCATAATAATGTGCTTCGTGTTAACCCACAAAGCCGAAAGCCTATTCTAATAAACTTCTACATAATGACCAAGCAGACTTTCTTAACGCTTATGCTGACGCTGCTGCTCGGTGCCGTTTCCCTGCAAGCGGCCCCGGCTCCTGCTGAACAGCAACAGTCCAAACGGGTCACCGTCACCGGCGTCGTCCTCGACGACATGGATATCCCTATCGCCGGTGCCTATGTCCTGGTGCGCCGGTCTTCCCGGGGTGTACTGACTGACCCGGACGGCCGTTTCTCCATCGACGTGACACCGGGTGAATGGCTGATTTTCCAGTTCCTCGGCTTCGAGGACGAAGAAGTAAAAATCGGAGACCAGCGGGAACTGGTCATCCACATGCGGTCCCAGGCCAGTGCGCTGGACGAAGTGACCGTCGTGGCGTACGGTACCCAGCGTAAAGCCTCTGTCATCGGTGCTATCTCCACCATTGATACCCAAGCCCTGAAAATCCCTGTCGGCCAGGTGTCTTCCTCGCTGGCCGGTAAGATGGCCGGTCTGGTGGTGCTCCAGCGCACGGGTGAGCCGGGCGCCGGTGCAGACTTCTGGATCCGCGGTATCTCGACCTTCGGCACCTCCAACAACAAGCCGCTCATCCTGGTGGACGGCATCGAGCGTAGCCTGGACCTGGTGGATGTGGACGATATCGCATCATTCTCCATCCTGAAGGATGCCTCCGCGACGGCCGTCTATGGCGTCAAGGGCGCCAACGGTATCGTCATCGTCACCACCAAACGTGGTTCCGAATCCGCCCCGAAGGTGAGCCTGAAGGCCGAATTCGGTCTGACCCAGCCGGTCCGTATCCCCGAGATGGCCAACGCCGAGCAGTGGATCGACTTCTACAATGCCGTCAACATGGACAGCGGCGCGACCACCCCGCCTATTTCGGCCATTGACAAGGAGCGCTACCTGACCGGTTACGACGTGGACCTGTACCCGAACGTGGACTGGGTGCATACCATTTACAAGAACCTGGCGGACACCCAGCGCTACAATGTGAGCGTCTCCGGCGGTACCAAGATGGTCCGCTACTACGTGGGCGGTTCCTACTACAGGGAGAATTCCATCCTCAATCCGGCGGAGAACAAACGCTACGATGCGTCGTTGAACTTCAACCGCTTCTCCTTCCGCGCCAACACGGATATCAACATCACGAAGAGCACCGAGCTCGGCCTGTCCCTCTCCACGCAATACACGATGAGGAACACCCCGAACACCTCGCTGAGTGATATTTACACCTATACGCTGATTGTCTCCCCGATCGCCGTTCCGCTGATCTGGTCCGACGGTACCTATTCCCGGGGCAAGGTGGGCCGCAACCCTTACAATGACCTTAACCATGTGGGTTACAGCGCCAACAACCAGATCACGGCCCAGTCCCTGATCTCCCTGACCCAGCATTTCGACGACTTCGCCGACTGGCTGCAGGGTCTCAGCATGAACCTCAAGTTCGCCTGGGACGCCTGGACCTCCACGACGCTGACCCGCGGTATCTACCCCAATATCTACTATGTAGAACCCGAGGAAGGCGGCCGTGAGAAGACGGAAGACCCGAGCCTGGGATTCCCGGCCGGCGACTACCGCAACTTCCCGCTGATCAAGCATGTCGCCCAGGAAGGTAGCAACTACATGGGCCTCAGCACCGGACACAGCAGCAACATGTCCATCGAAGGCAACGCCTCCATCAACTACGAGCGCCTGTTCGATGCCAAGCACCGGGTCAGCGGCCTGCTGCTGTTCAGCATCCGCAACTACCAGAACAATACGCCGGCCAGTTACATCTACGCTTTCCCGTACCGCTACATCGGTCTCGCCGGACGTCTGTCGTATTCCTATGCCGACCGCTACTTCATCGAAGGCAACTTCGGTTACAACGGTTCCGAGAACTTCGCCCCGGCCCACCGTTTCGGCTTCTTCCCGTCCATCGCACTCGGTTACATGATCAGCAACGAAGAGTTCTGGGAGCCCATCAAGGACGTGTTCAACACCCTCAAGTTCAAGGGCTCCTATGGTCTGGTCGGTAACGGCGACATCGGCGGCACCCGTTTCGCCTTCAACACGACGATGAACACCGGTGCCAGCGGATTCACCTTCGGTGAGGGTTCTACAAGAACTTGGTACACAGGTATTTCCACAGCCCAGCGCGGTGATGATACCGTGGGTTGGGAAACCGCCAAGAAGATGAACCTCGGTGTGGAGACCCGCTTCTTCAACCAGCTCAGCATCAACTTCGACTACTTCACGGAAATCCGTGAAGGTATCTATGTCGCCCGCAACAGCATCCCTTCCGTCGTGGGTGAGAATACGAACCAGTACGCCAACATCGGCCGCCTCCGCAACCGGGGCTTCGAGATCAACGCCGAATACGACAAGACCTTCGGAAACGGCTTCTACCTCTCCGGCCGTGTCAACTACAGCTGGAACCGCAACCAGAAGCTCTATGACGATATCGCCGCCCAGATCTGGGAATACCAGAACACCTTCGGCTATGCCGTCTATCAGCAGCGCGGTCTGATCGCGGAAGGCCTGTTCGAAGACCAGGAAGACATCGACACCTGGCCGAAGCAGACCTTCGGTTCGGTCCGCCCGGGTAACATCAAGTACCGGGATGTCAACGGCGACGGCGTCGTCGATCAGTTCGATATCGTTCCGATCGGCTTTACCCATGTGCCGGAAATCAACTATGGTTTCGGTCTGAGTATGGCCTGGAACGGCATCGACGCCTCCGTCTTCTTCTCCGGCGTAGGCAACTACACCCGCTTCATCACGGGTTCCAACCTCTACGGTGCTTCCACCAACATGATCCAGACCGGTCAAATCTATGCCGATGTGGCCGAGAACCGCTGGATGCCGGGCACCAACGAGAATCCGAACGCCCCGTATCCGCGTCTGTCCATCAACAAGGTGGAGAACGACCAGGTGAACGTGCCGATGGACGGCCAGTCCGCCCTTTCGACCTTCTGGCAGCGCGACATGAGCTTCATGCGTCTGAAGAACGCCGAGATCGGTTATACCATTCCCAAGAAGTTCACCCGCAAGGCGGGCATGAGCGTAGTCCGTTTCTATGTGTCGGGTGTCAACCTCCTGACATGGTCCAAGTTCAAACTGTGGGACCCTGAGCTGAACGCCAGTTCGGGTAACGTCTATCCGCAGATGCGTACCTACAGTTTCGGTATCAATATCAGTTTCTAAAAGGAGGACGGTTATGAAAAACATTGCTAAAATCATCATAGCACTCACCTGTGCCGCGATGGCGCTTTCCTGCGCCAAGGAGCTGGAAGAAGGCGAGAAGGGCGGTTTCGGGAGCAAGTACCTTCAAGTGAACCTGTACGACCAGGCGACCATCGACGAGGTGTTCGCCCAGGGCAATACGGCCTTCCGTTACCTGGCCTATCTGTATTCCTTCATTCCCGAGGATGAATCCATCAGCAACCGGGAAGGATGGGTGGTCGCCCGTTCCGACGAGGCCCAGTTCTCCTGGACCCAGTGGGTCAACTACCTGACTTTCCGCGAGGGCAGCTATTCCTCCGCCACGACGGTGACCTATTCCGGCTCGATGGATACGGCCGGATTCCTGACCTGGGAGAAATTCTATAAGGGTATCGCCCAGTGCTCCATCTTCCTGGACAACATCGACAAGATGAAGGAATACCGGGACAAGAAGCCGGAAGAAATCGCCCAGATCGTGAACCAGATGAAGGGTGAGGCGCGTTTCCTCCGGGCCTATTACTACTATGTCCTGGTGCGCCAGTACGGCCCGGTGTATCTGTGGAAAGATGCTGAAGGCAACCCGGTCACCCCGGACCTGAAGATCGACCCCGCTACCATCGAACGCAACACGATGCAGGAATGCTTCGACTTCATTATCAAGGAGTTGGACGAATCCATCGCCCTGCTGCCCATCCATGTGGGTGATTACGGCGAGCAGACCAAGACCATGCTCGGCCGCGCCACGAAGGGTGCCGCCATGGCGGTCAAGGCCCGCGTCGCGCTGATGCAGGCATCCCCGCTGTACAATGGTCAGAACGGTACCGGCCTGTATGACGGCTTCGTCAGCAAGACCAACGGTCAGAAGTTCTTCCCGGAATACGATGCGAACAAATGGGATATCGCCGCGCAGGCCCAGAAAGACCTGATCGACCTGGCCGAGACCGGGGAATATGCCCTGGTCCAGAATACGGTGTCCAGCGACAACCCGATGCAGGTGGCTGCGTCCGACTACGAGGCGGTGTTCCAGAAGGAATGGAATTCCGAGACCATCTGGGGCTGGTGGAAACGGGTGTCCACCGAGTATTACATCGGCGGTGTCCGCAACGCTGGTCAGGGTATTATCCTGACGCTGCCTTCCGGCCTGGAGGGACAGGGCGGTTATTCCGGTGTGACCCCTTCGCTGAAACTCGTCGATGCCTTCCCGATGCAGGCCACCGGCCGTTATCCGCTCCAGCTGGGCAACATGTACCAGAAGACCAACGGCCGTCTGGACTACTCCAAGCCCAATGTCGATCCGCTTTCCGGCTATAAGGCCGACGGCTGGACCGAAGGTTACAAGGTCCCTGTCAATGCCGACTGGGCTCCGGCCTTCAAGGCTCACAACAGCACGGTAGGCCGCGATGCGCGCTTCTACCAGTGCCTGGTGCCGAACGGCTTCCCTTGGCCGAACAACCACGAGAACAAGAAGAAGTTCTTCACCTGCTACAACAGCTCGTCCTGCTCTTCTCCTTGGGTGCCTTCCGGCGATGCCAACCGGGTCGGCTATATCTGGCGCAAGTGGTATCCCACCAACTACCAGATCGACTCTTGGGAAGCCTGGCACATCACGGCGGTCTATCCGTCCATCCGTCTGGCCGAGATTTATCTCAATTATGCGGAATGCCTGATTGAAAAACCCGCGCCGGATCTGGCCGAGGCCTGTGTCTATATCAACAAGGTCCGCAACCGTGCCGGTCTGAACAACATCGAAGAAGCCTATCCGGGCATTGATGCGGACCGTGACCTCCTGCGGGAAGCCCTGCGCATGGAACGTATGGTGGAATTCAACGGTGAGACCGTCCGCCATTACGACTGCGTCCGCTGGATGATCGCCAAAGAGCAGTACACCACGGACAACTGGACGCTCAAGTGCTCCGCTCCGACCTACGAGGAGTCCTACAAGCGTGTGAACGACGACTTCAACGGAAGCGGTGCGCCGACCTTCATCGACCGGGATTACCTCTTCCCCATCTACGCCCAGCATCTGGCCGAGATGACCTCCATGACCCAGAACCCCGGATTCTAATATTGCAAGGATATGAAATATAGATATATACTTTCCATCGTCCTGGCGGGCGCATGTCTGTCCGCCTGCCACGATTTCCGTGACGATCACATGGTCGAAGACACCGTGTACCTGCGCAGCGAGAGCGACGCCCTCGTCCAGGACTTCTCGGTCTATGACGCGGTTTCCCGTTTCGGCGTCATCAAGTCCGGCAAGGGCCGCAGCGCCGCTACGGTGACCCTCGGTGTGGCGCCGACCGACTCGGTGCTCAAATACAACGAACTGCACAAGACCAACTACCTTCCGCTCGGGCGCAGCTTCTACAATGCCGACGAACTGGACGGCAAGGTCGTGAACTTCGCCGCGCAGGAAGCCCGGGCGAAAGTCGATGTCAGCTGGGATCCCCGGACCATGGTCGCGGAAATGCAGGCCGGCGCCGACGATTATGTGATTCCCGTCTATATCAAGGAGGCGAGCATCGACATCAGCAAGACCAAGTACATGGTGCTGATCCATCCGGTCCTTTCCACCCTGTCCGTCCGTGCGCAGGACAATGCCATGACCTGCAAAGAGGGATCGACCTTCACCGGCAAGGTAGGACTGCTGCTGTCGAATCCCATCCCCGGCCACGACGTGCGGGTGAAGCTGGCCTATACCCCTGAG
>JAFUWX010000010.1 GCA_017471025.1 Bacteroidales bacterium | reverse complement strand
TGGTACCGCCGGAGACCAGGCCGCAGATTTGGTAGAAGTTGAGCTTGAAGACCAGCCGGGCGATGAGGATCGTCACCGAGACCGGAATCACCGTGATCAGGAAACCGTAGAGAATCCACCAGTAACCGCCGCCCATAATCGAGCTGACAAAGTTCTGTCCGGCGCCCAGACCGACGGCGGCCATAAAGAAGGAGATACCAATCTCACGGATCATCATATTGGCACTCAGGGTCGTATAGGTGGTGATTTTCCACTTCGGACCGAAGTAGCCCAGCAGGATAGCGACGATGAGCGGACCGCCCGCCAGGCCGAGTTTGACCGGCTGCGGGATGCCGGGGAAACGGATGGGCAGCGAACCGAAGATCACGCCGATGACGATGCCGAAGAAAATCGGCACGAGGTTGGGCTTGCGGAGGTTCTGGACCTGGTTGCCGACCAGCTCGCCGACCGCTTCGATCGCTTTTTCCTCGCCGACCACCTGGAGGGTGTCACCCACCTGCAGGAGAAGGTCGGGACGGGCCACGAGTTCCACGCCGGAGCGCACGACGCGGGTCACGGAGACACCGTAGGTCGAGCGGACACCCAGCCCCTTCAGGCTGCGGCCGGTAATGGACGGTTTGGTAATGGTCAGACGCCGGGTCACCATCGCCTCGGAAAGTTTCTGCCAGTCCTGGACATGCATCGGAATCTCTTCACCGAAGATAATCCGGACCTTGTCCACCTCGCCCTGCGTCGTGACGACCAGCAGTTTGTCGCCCTGCTGCAGGCGGGTGTCCGCCCCGGGAATCGAGATGACGCCGTCACGCATGATCCGGGATATGACGATATCTTTGTCCGTGCCGCAAAGGGCTTCCGGGATGGTTTTGCCGAACAGGGCGGGATTCTGGACCTCGCAGTGCATCCGGCGGGCGGATTCCCCGCTGTCGCTGGCCACTTCGAGGGCCTTCTGCTCTTTTTGCAGGTCGATCTTGAAGATACCCTTCGTCAGAATCAGCAGGAACAGCACGCCGAGCACGCCCAGCGGATACGCCACGGCATAGGCGGAGGCCAGCGAAGAAGACTGCGCAGAGGCCGATTCCGCATCCAGTCCGCCGGCGACCAGGGCGTCGGACAGCGTATGCTGCGCGGCACCCAGACCGGGGGTATTGGTGACGGCGCCGGACATGACGCCGGTCATCGTCTGGAGGCTCTCTCCCGTAATCAGGTGGATCAGCCAGGTCACCAGGACCGCCAGCAGGATCATCCCGACGGCGAGCAGGTTCATCAGGACACCGCCGCTCTTGAACGAATGGAAAAAGCCGGGGCCTACCTGCAGGCCGATGGAGAAGACGAACAGGATCAGACCGAAGTCTTTCATGAAGGCCAGCACGGTCGGGTCCGCCAGAAAGCCGAAATGGCTCAGGATGATGCTGACGAACAGGATCCAGGTGGATCCGATCGACACGCCCTTGACCTTGAATTTACCCAACAGAAGCCCCGTCGCGATGACGAAGGCGAACAACATGATGGAATGGGCGATGCCCGTTCCCGTAAACAAATCCTGCATGACTACTGATAAGCGATTTTCACCAGGAAGGCGGTACTGTCACCGACCTTCCCTTCCACATAATACGTATTGCCGTCCTGGGCACGATACAGGGAAACGACATCACCCGGTCTGGCTTCATGGTTGAAGTTGATCCACACCTCGGCGGGCGACCCTTGCTCGGCCTGCTCGTATCCGATACAATCCATGGCCCAGACCATATAGCGGGCATTGTTGGTATGGCCGAGCATATCGACGTCGGCGTAATCGACGACATGGTCACGGACGAAACTGCATTCCAACGATTTGGGAATCACGATCTTGGCCGCCGGGACATCCAGGACGGCTTCGTCGCACTGATACTGCGGCGGAATGTTTTCCAGGCAGGCGGCGTGGCGGGCAATCGTCCGTTCATGCAGGTCCAGCACCAGCCAGGCGCTGGTGGCGAGCAGCAGACCGTGCTCCCCTTGCACGCGGAAATCCCTGTAGAAAAAAGGTCCGATGGGGCCGCGGTTCCAGGTGGAAACGGTCACTTCGTCCCGCCAGTATATCATATCGACATACCGGAAATACAGCCGGGACAGCACCCAGGCCTTGCCTTCGGCGATCAAATCGTCATAACCGAAATGCATGGCCGTAGCGGCCCGGAAGCCCATTTCCTGGGCGATATCCATGAAGCCAGCCGGCTTGAGCTGCTTGCTGCCGTCGGTCATGTAGCAGGGAATCACCTGCTTTTCGACATATTTTCCGTCCGGCGTAATGTCGCCAGGTATTCCTTTCATCATGTTCGCTGAATATTGAGCCGCAAAGTTACGGCGAATATCCGAAACGAGCAAAATTGAAACGATACAAGCCTATTGCATGTCGTCCGTCACCGGGCGCAGGACCGTCAGCTGCAGCACCAGGGCAAGCGCAGTCACCCCGCCCAGGATGGCGAAGGACAGGCCCAGGTTGGGAATCCGGCCGAGGAGCTGAGTACAGAGCGCGCCCATCGCGACGCCCACCATATTCATGAATCCGTACGCGGTCGCGCGCAGGCGCGAAGGGACGAACTGGCAGAGGATGGGCATGTTGTTGGTGTCGAACATGCCGTAGCCCAGGCCGAAGATCAGGCCGGACGCGACGGCAGGGACAGCGCCCTTACCCAGGCCCATCAGCACCAGGGCGGGAATCATCATCGCCAGGCCGATGGCGCTGGTGTAGATGCGTCCGCGCAGGTTCTTCTTGACCCAGCGGTCCGACAGCGGGCCGCCGACCATGACGCCGATGAAGGAGGCCAGGGCGATCGTGATGGTGGCCACAGGACCGGCCACGGGCATGCCGCCGTCCAGGTGCTGGGCGAAAAGGGTCGGCAGCCAGTTCTTCGTAGCCCACCCCGGCAAGGAGGTAGAAGCGAAGAAAAACAGGATGACCCAGAAGGCTATATTGCTGAATATCAGCCCGAAAGATTTCACGATGGAGACTGAACCCGCCGCCTTGTCCGCCACGGCCGCCGGAGCACTCCCCCGCTTTTCGCGCAGGCACAGCGCCAGCACGAAGGCGTAAGCCACGCCGATGAGACCGAACCAATGGAAGGTCATCCGCCAGGACAGGGCCGAGGCGAAAATGGCGCCGAAGCCGCCCACCGCCTGACCCAGGTACAGGCCCGTCATGTGCAGGCCCACGGCCAGGGAACGGCTTTTTCCGGCATGGTAATCCGCGATCAGCGACAGGCTGGACGGGATGTACAGGGCCTCGCTGATGCCCATCAGGCCGCGCAGCCAGTACATCTGGGTGAAGGTCTGGCAGTGACCCATCAGCAGGGTCACCAGGGACCATACGCCCAAAGACCCGACAATCAGCCATTTACGGCTTAACCGGTCGGCAATGCTCCCGGCAAAGGGGCTCACGAGCGCATAGACCCAGAGAAAGACGGCCATCAGGCGGCCGAAGTTCTGGGCCTGCTGCAATTCCACGATATCGGCGCCGATGGCAGCCTGCATCGTGGAGAGCATCTGCCTGTCCAGGTAATTCAGGAACGCCACTACGGCCAGCAGCGCTACGACAATCCAAGGATAGATTTTTTCTTTCTTCATCATCTTCAGCAAGAATCGGTTTGCGCCCGTGGGCATTTACTGGATATCCTCCAGCCGGATGGCCTGGAAGGTAATATGGGCCATGGAACTCTCGTACAGGATGCCGACGGTGCGTTTGTCTATCATCGTCAGGCAGGAATATCCCCAGCCATAGCCCTCATCCAGCAGCAGGCTCCGGGTCCAGGTGCGTCCGCCGTCCAGGCTCATGCGCACGGTCATGTTGCGCCTGTCCTTGGCATCGGAGGGATTGGAGAAGAGCAGCAGGTCCTTTCCGAGCGCGTTACGCGAGGCGGGAACCTTCAGCAGGCTGGCCATGCACACAGGCTCAACCAACTGGCCGTCAGAGACATGCGGCGCCCAGGTCCGGCCCATGTCCGCGGTCGTATAGACGGCGCGGCCGGTTTTGCGGTTGTCCCGCATGTTGAGCATCAGCACGCCGGGCTCCACTTCGGCCACCTGGGATTCCGTCGTATTGATTTTGGCATATTCGTGTACCTGCCAGGTGAGCCCGCGGTCCCGGGAATACATGATACCGGCGGCCGGCGTGCGGTCGGGTTCCTGATGCTGGAACGGCACGACCAGGGTACCGTCTTCCATCGTGATGCCGCGGCCGGGGCCTTCGAAGGTGAAGCGCCACGGCGCCTGCTTGACCTGCCGGGTCAGGTTGACCGCCTCGCTCCAGGTCTGGCCGTCATCGGTGGAACGGACCATCATCAGCTGGGGTGTGGAAGCCGGGTCAAAACCGTCTCCTGCGGTCCACCAGGCTGCCTGTCCGGGCTTGCCGCCATGGATCCAGACGGCGAAAATCAGCAGGTCGCCCGTCACCTCGTCCACCAGCACGCAGGGATCGCCGATGCCGTTGCAGGCCTGGGGCAGTCCGCCGTATTCCCCCATGTCCATAGCCGTGATCATCGGCCCCCAGGTGCGTCCGCCGTCGGTAGAACGGCACACGCCTACGTCGATGTCGCCTTGCAGGTCATAGGCATTCTGGTGACGGATATCGAACACTGCGACGAGGGTGCCCTTCCGCGTGGTCACCAGGCCGGGAATGCGGTACGCGGCCACGCCGTCGTCTCCGGCGGTCCGTACGCCGCGCGCCAGACGGTGCTCCTGCACACCCGATTCTTCTATCGTATAACCCGGGGCCTTGGCCTGTATGCGGAAGGTCCGCGTGAGGCGACCCACCCGGTCGGGGTCGATCCGGACATAGAGGTAACCGTCTTGTACATAGGCTTTTTGCAAGGCCCGGCAAGGCAGGCCCTGCAGGCGGAAGGTCCACTGGGGATCCGCTCCTTCGGGAAGGATGACGGAAGCGACGAGGATGTCCCGTCCGGTGACCACGGGTATCTGCCAGTGATGAATCTGGATGGCCGTGAGCAGGGTAAGGAGAAAGGTCAGCATAGGTTACCAGGTCAAATGGAAAATTTTCGGACTCCGGACGCCGGGCTTCAGCTCGCCGCCGGCGACATATATCCCTTGCGGGGCGACAGCCACGCCGGGACCGGCCAGGGCACATTCGACCGCGGCTCCGGCCAGACGCCACTCCACCCCGTCGAAGAGATAGACCTCCTGACGGAAACGATACCAGGCGGGGTCCTGCGACAGATAAGGGATGCGGTCGTCGGGCGTGTTGTGCAGGGCTTTGGCAAAGATAGCCCGGTTGACCCCGCCGACGACGGCCAGACGTCCGTCAGGGAGGGTACAGGCCGTGGCCCCGACAAAGGTACCCCCGTCGGGGATGGAAGGGGCCTTCTGCCAGGCTCCCGCCTTCCACACCCAGCCGGTGTCCTCAACTTCAAGGGTCTCCGGGTTGAATCCGCCCCAGAGGAACAGGTTACCGTCATGGGCATACAGCACCGGCTGCACGAGCGGCCGGGGCAGCGGGGCGACTTCCGACCACTGCCAATCCGCTGTATGGCAAGTATATAAGGTTCCGGCCCCGGCAAGATATAGCTGCTTTCCCTCTACGGTCCAGCCAGCCTGCTCAACGGGAACGGGCAGCCGGGGAAGTTCTTTCAGCTCGGCCCGGCCTGCTTTCAGGGTCAGCAGCAGGACCCGGTCTGTCGTCCGGCCCGCCGCGTTGCCTCCGGCGAGGACCAGCCCGCCGTCCACCGGGAAAGTCGCCCCGTAGGCGACGGAATCCGGCAGATGGCCGGCCCGGGTCCAGCTACCGTCTGCACAGACCCAGATATCGTCATACACCCGCTTGGCCCCGCCTTCCAGCAGGGGCTTGTCCGGGAAATTGGCTCCGCCGGCGACCACCAGCGCGGTGCCGATGCTGCCACAGAAAGGGGCCGAGACGCCTTGGGCATAGGCGGCGTCGGGGATGGGAGGCAAATCCGTGATATGCATACGATTCGACTGACAGGCGACCACGCAGCCAAGCGCCGCCGCCAGGAATAAGGGTTTCACAGGCGATTGCAGCGCTCGAAGAAACCGATGGCTTCGAGCTGACGTTTCATTTCGACTTCCTCCTCGTCCGTCATATTGCGGAAGGGGACGCGGTTCGGGCCCAGGTCCAGGCCGATCAGCTTCATGATCCGCTTGCCGCCGACGATGTTGCCGCGGAAATTGCAGATGACGTTGATGACCGCCTGGGAGAAATTCTGCAATTCGCGGGCTTTCTCCAGGTCTCCGGCCGCCCAGGCCTCTCCGATGGCGACCTGTTCCCGGCCGTTGTAGTTGGTCGTGCCGCAGATGCCGCCCTGGGCGCCACCCTGGGCAAGGGACGCGAGATAGGTCTCATCCTGGCCGTGCAGCATATCGAATTTACCGTCCTTGTACAGGCGACACTGGTTGTATTCATACAGGCTCTCGAAGGTATATTTGATGCCCGCGAAGTTCGGAATCCGGCCGTCCACCGCCTTGAGCATCTCCAGCATCGGCAGGAAGGCCCCGTTGAAGGCCGGGATATGGTAATAGTAGAACGGCAGGGCGGGCGCGGCGTCGGCGATGGCCTCGCAATATTTGACCAGCTCTTCGATACGTCCGATCTTCGGGAAAGGCGGAGCCATGGCACCGATGCCCCAGGCGCCGGTGGCGGCGGCATGGCGGGCCAGTTCTTCGCTCTCACGCAGGCAGCAGCTGCCCACATGCACGATGACCTTGAATCCGGCAGGGACGGCTTTGACCCAGGCCTCGGCAAGCGCCTTGCGCTCATCGGGCGTCAGCATATAGCCTTCGCCGGAAGACCCGTTGATAAATACGCCTTTGAGGCCGTTCTTCGCCAGCATGGCGGCATAAGCGGGAATGGGTTCGAGGTTGATGTCCCCATTGGGAAGCATCGGGGTGAAAGGGGCGTCGATGAGGCCCAGGATTTTTTCCATGTCTATTGGTTATTAAAGTTTATACGCGCTGTTCCGACGGGGATGCCCGGAGCTTTCGGGAAGCACCTTCCGCGATGAAGCCCGTCTCCGCCCGGAACGCCGACGCGGCAACAAGGCATGCGCCCGACCGTGCAGCCTTCAAAGGTAGGCATTTTCCCGCAGATATCCAACCTTCTTCCGCAGGCCGCGTGACGTCGTAGTCCAGGCCCAACTGGTTTTTTCAAAAAAAATATCCCCGGGGTATTGTATTTCAAAAATATTTTGTAACTTTGCAATCCCATTCTGAGCGCGAGTGGCGAAATTGGTAGACGCGCTACTCTCAGGAGGTAGTGCCTATTACTGGCGTGTCAGTTCGAGTCTGATCTCGCGCACTTTGCCGGCCTATTCAAAGGCCGGCAATTTTTTTGTTCTGACAAGGCCCTCAACGAGCCGGCGGAGCGATCAAAATAGTTTTCTAAGACAGACGCAACCCCCTCTCAGATAACGGTTTCCTGGTCGGGGCCGGGCTGAAACATCGGATAATCCAGGGTGATGTCCGTGGCCGCAAAATCGATGAACAGGGACAGGTCCTCCAAGTCCGGCCGCGTCCAGTCGTACCCCGATTCGTGCAGCAGCTCGCCCAGGGCAAAGGTCCGCAGCACCCCGCCCCAGCGGACATCCAGCATCAGCGAAGCGTCCCACTGGCGGGGCAGCAAGACCGTCCCGACCCCGTCCGGGCAGGTCAGATCCACGCTGAAAGGCCCCTCGCGGGGCGTGCCGTCTTCCTGATAGCCGCAGACATGGCCATAGACCCGGACCGCCGGCAGCGCAGCGAGCGGCCCGCTCTCCCCATGTACATCCAGCCGCAGCGCACAGTAGCTTTTGTGCAGGCAGGGCCGCCAGCGGACGGCCTCCCCCGCCCCGGTCAGCAGGGCCGTATCCATCCACAGGGGCGGGCAGGCTTCCCCGTAGGGAATGTCCAGCGGGCCGCCCCGGTAGCAGAGCAGCCGCAACGGCGCACGCGGGACAGGAACCCGGTACAGGGAGAATCCGGCCAGCGTATCGGCGAAACTGAAGTCCCGGCCGGAGGCCACCCAGACCATCAGACTGTCCGGTCCGGCGCTCTCCAGGTCCAGGAGCAGCAGACACGGACACCCCTCCCGACGCTCTTTGACGGAACAATGGGTGAACACGGCAAAGCTTAACAAAGAGAGGAACAAAGCCGGGAGGATGGAAATGTGTCCGCGCATTCGGTCAGAAAATATAGCTGATGGCTACGGTAATGTCATTGGGCAGGATAAAGGGCTTGGTCCCCTTGTCCAGGGTAAGGCCGCATACGGGGCACTCGTAACGCGTGAAGAAATCCGCGCCGCCCCAGCCGCCTATGCCCAGTTCCAGGTTGAAATGCTTGGCCAGCATATAGGTATATCCCACGGAAGCTCCCAATCCGATCCGGTCGCCCTCCACGGTCTCCGGCGAACGCACGCCGCCGAAATTATATTCCTGGTACTGGAGCTTTCCGGCCACCCACCAGCCGGAGAACACATGCCAGGGCCACCAACGGGCGCCGGCGGAAAGCAGTCGCTGCCGGTGGTTGACATCGTGCTGGTCCTCCCCTGCCTTGAAATGGAAAGGGTTGTACTGCGCACCCGCCGTCACGGTCCACTGCCGGGCCACGGACAGGGAGGCTTCGAGGTTGAGCGTGCCATATTCCAGATAACCGACCGCATTGGTCGAAAGCGCCAGGTTCTGCGCCCGGGCGGTCACGGCCCCCAACACCAGGAGGACCGCGGCCAGGATGATGCTATTCCGCATATCTCGCAAATACTTGACTGATTATCGCTTCTTTCTCCGGATACAGTTTCAGCAGTTTCCCCTGCAGCGCATCGCGCGAGCAGACATCAGGCTGCAACGCCCGGAACAACTGGGACCGGGTAAAGCCCCGCTCATACAGATAGCGGAAGATCTGGGGATGGAACCAGTAATGCATCCCGGACGTCGGCATCGCGCCCCCGTAGCGGTCGTTCATCAGCGTATTCTGCATGAAATAACCCCACATCTCGCCGATCTCGCAATAGCCGGCATATTCCCCGGTCCCCGTCCCGTAATCCTCGTTCCCGCCGTCGAGGAAAGCGCTCAGGATATACAGGATGTAATTGTCCCAATAATCCTTTCCCGCCTGGGCATAGTGGCTGGCATGGGAGAGTTCATGGACCGTCTCGGCATACAAGGCGGCGTAGGTGTTCTTCTCCTTGGCGCCGATCGTCACATCGGGCAGGAAGAGGGCCAGCAGCGGGGCGTAGTCTCCCAAATACTTACCGATCAAGGTTTTGTCCACCAGCGTTCCATGATGGAGCATAGGCGTACTGCTGCTGAGGATATGCTGGAAAATCCAGATGCGCAGGCTGGCGGGCGGCGTGGCGATGGCCAGGTCATCCTCGGCGCAACGGCTGTAATAGTCGTACGCCGCATTGCTGACGGCCGCCCGGCAGAAAAGCAGGCGGTCCGACTCCGGGGTAATCACCGCGTCAATGCCGTCCGACGGTCCTTTGCCCAGCGTCGAGAGCGAGGCCGGGAGCAGGATGAGGTTCAGGCCGATATTGAACCCCTGCCGGTTCTGAAACATCAGCCGGTAACGCGGAGCGGAGGAAAAACGCTTCGGAATGGTATAGTAGCCATCCCTGTCGGTATAGGTGGCGGAAAATTTGACAAAGACATTGCAGACCACCTTGACGCCCGCCAGGCCGAAAGCCTTGCCTTCGTTCGCATCCGGGTCCACGATGGTGATCCGACCCGAGGGCTGGCTGGCCTGGGCCTTCGTCCGGGGTTCCAGCAGGTCGGCATTGCCCGTCAGGCGGAAAGCCTCCCGCTCGACGGCTTCCCAGTCGATGCCATCCGCCTTGGTCGCCGCGTTTTCCGGAATGAAGCAATCGTCAAGGATCTCATACACAATATCTTCCGGCAGGTCGCTCCCGTGCGGAAGCACCGCGTACTGCCAGGTAATCGCATCCTCATCCAAAGAGGGGTCATGCCAATAATCACCCTCCTTAAGAATCTGATAGTCAAGTGGATGGTCCAACAGGTCTATCCCCTGCTCCTGCAGCCGGGCGAACTCCTCCTCGTCCCGGGGCAGGAATCGCACATACATATCCGTCGGCGTGAGTTGCGTCACAGAGGCCTTCGTCGGACTTACCGCCTCCAGCGCCTTGGTCATGTTCCGCAGGGAATAGGGATCCTCCAACTGCCGCCCCAGGACCATCATGCCATGGGACAGGGCCTCGCCTGTCGTGATATCCTCCGCATCCCGCAACCCGGCGGAATCCTTGCTGCACCCCACAGGCAGGAGCAGCAGCAGCGGTAGCAAGCATTTGATTTTTGTCTTCATAGCGTCACACACTTATGTTGGCGCAAAATTACGGCGAACTTATCCGTGTACGAAATCGGTAAACGGATAAAATCAAAAAGGGCCTCTCTTGCATTTCTGCGGCCGTATTTTTATCTTTGTTTTTTCAAAAAGATCAAAAATGAGACAATCCTTCCTGCTCCTCGTCCTCGCCGCCCTGTCCCTGGGCGCCCATGCCCAGACCCGGGACCTGCGCACCGTCATCGAAGAAGATCCGTCGCTGGCCTATACGGTCTATCAGCCCTATGCGCCGCGCGAAGGGAAACTGACCCCGGCCCCCTGCGGGTACAAGCCCTTCTACATCTCGCATTACGGACGCCACGGCAGCCGTTATCTGACCTCGGACAGCTACTTCGAGGAGGGCCGGCACGCTTTTCAGCAGCTTGCCGAGGCCGGGCTGCTCACGGAGGAAGGGAAACAGGCCCATGCGGATTTCACCGCGCTGATGGATATGCACCGGAAGATGTACGGGGAACTGTCCGCGCGCGGCGCCCGCGAGCACCAGGGTGTCTCCCAGCGGATGTACCGGCGCTTCGGCCGGGTTTTCCGCAAGCGGCGTAAGGTCCACTGCGTATCCAGCACGGTCCCCCGCTGCCTGATGAGCATGGCGAACTTCACGAGCGTACTGAAAGGGAACGAACCCCGGCTGGATATCTCCTACCTGACCGGACAGAAATATTTCGAAATCCTCTGCCACGGCTTCGACGCAGACGGCATGTTCGCGGACGTGCGGCGCATCGACGATTCCCTCGGCCGGGCAGACAGCCGTTACGAGAAGCTGTACAAGCGCCTGTTGACGGACCCGGAGCGGGCCAAGGCCCTGCTGGGCGACCCGATGTCCCTGGCCCACGGGCTGTATATCGGAGGCATCATCGCCCCCTGCCTGGACGCACCCGACCCGCTGCGCTTTTTCGAGGCGGATGAACTCGCCAGCTTCGCCATTCCGCTGAACAACCGGATCTACGGGGAATTCTGCAATTCCCTGGAATGGGGCCGTTATCCCTGCGAGGCAGCCAAAGGCCTGGTCCTGGACTTCGTCCAAAAGGCCGACGAGGCCCTGAAGTCAGACAGCCCCGTGGCGGCGGACCTGCGCTTCGGGCACGACAGCGGACTCATTCCCCTGCTGTCCCTGCTGGAAATCGACCGCTGCGACGTGCGCGCACACATCGCCCATGCCGACCGGCTCTGGCATGCCCACGACATGATCCCGATGTGCTCCAACCTCCAGCTGGTCTTCTACCGCAACGGAAAGGGGCATGTACTGGTCAAAATCCTCTACAACGAAGCGGAGACCTCCATCAAAGCATTGCCCGGAGGTCCCTGGTATGCATGGGAGGACCTCCGGGCATGGATGCTCAAAAAAGCGGAATAGCCTAGAAATACGTGACGGTCTTTTTCTCGATGGCGCTGAGCAGGCTGTTGCCCAGGCGGCTGACGCCGAAACGGAACAGCGACTTGTTCAGCCATTCGCGGCCCAGCAGCGTCGAAACGATGGAATAGTAGCAGACGGCATCCATCGCCGTCGAAAGTCCGCCGGCTGCCTTGAAGCCCACCTTGCGGCCGGTCTTCTCGTAGAAACACTTGATACACTGGCACATGACATAGGCCGCCATCGGCGTGGCATTGACCTCGACCTTGCCGGTGGATGTCTTGATAAAGTCCGCCCCCTCTTCCATGGCCAGGAAGGACGCGTTGGCGATGCGTTCCGGGGTGACCAGCAGGCCCGTCTCCAGAATCACCTTCAGGACGATCTTCCGTCCTACCTGGGTGCCGACCTTGTCTATGTAGGCGCGCATGGCCCGGATCTCCTCGCCGGCCGTCGCGAAATCGCCGTCCATGAAAGCATTGAGCGCCAGGACGATATCGATTTCATCCGCACCGTTGCGAACCGCCAGTTCACACTCGTGGAGCTTGACCTCCAGGTAGCTTTGCGAGCTGGGGAAGCAGCCTGCCACCGTCGTGACATGCAGCTCGGGATAGTGGCGGTGCTGACGGACCGTCGCCGCGAAATTGGGATAGACGCAAACCGATGCCGGAAGCGGATAATCCGGATAGTCCACCTTGAAGGAATTGACCTTCTCCACCAGGGCGGCCACGGAAGCCTCCGTATCCGTGGAATGCAGGGTGGTCAGGTCCATCAGCGAAAAGCAGTCCGTCAGGACCTGCGGGGACACGACATTTTCCAGATTCCTGGCGATGATGTCCAGGCTCCTTCCGATTGCCTCCTTGTCAGGGGCATATCCGTACTTTACAAATAAATCTGCCATATAGAGTTGATTATTATCCTTTTATCTGTATGCTAAAGCCTTCGTCGAGAAGGGGTTTCACCAGGGCGGCCATCTGCTCGGGCGTATATTTTTCCAGCCCCTGCATGGGGGCTTCGCGGTCCAGGGTATAGACCATCACCTCCCGCGGACGCAGTGTCCGGACGATATCCATCCAAGGGCGGAGCACCTGCGGCGAGCCGGAATCGAAGCCGGGCGCACGAAGGAACATCGTCTGCAGGATGAAATCCCCTTCGAAGCGTTTGAGCGCCTGCACAACATCCGCCACATGGTAGCCGGCGGCGGGACGGTTGATGCGCGCAGCGAGCTCATCGGTCGGCGCATCAATCTTGAGGATGGGGTTATCGACCTTGCGCAGGGCCTGGAAAACGGCCTCAACGCCCACCCGGGTGGCATTCGAGAGGACGGATACCCGGGCGGCCGGGAACCAGCGGTCCCGCAGGCGCAGGGTAATGTCTATCATGGCCGGGAAATCCGGATTCAGGGTCGGTTCGCCGTCGCCGGAAAAGGTGATGGAATCGATCGGGGTGCCGGCGGCATGGCAAGCGGAGAGCCGTTCCTCCAGGGCTTTTTCCAAGTCGGCGGCCCGGGGAAGGCGGTGGTCGCCGCGCCCGTCCTTGTTCCAGCCGCATTCGCAGTAAATGCAGTCGAAGTTGCACAACTTGCCCTTCTCCGGGAACAGGTTGATGCCCAGCGAAGACCCGAGACGGCGCGAATGGATCGGCCCGAATACCAATTCTTCCCGCATCATAGGACACGACGGGATTGACTGCCGGTGGTCAGCCTGCCGTCGGGAGACAGGTGGCTGATATGCACCAGGCCGGGTTTCTTGCCAGGTTCCAGGCTGCCGAAACGGTCTTCCTTCGCCAGGAAGCGGGCACCGTTCAGGCAGGCCCAGGTCAACAGTTCGCCCAAGGGAATCTCAGGGAAATTCTGCTGGAGGCAGAACAGTTCGGTGACCATGCAGAGGTCATCGTTGCTCGACAGGGAGTCGGTGCCCACCGTCAGCGGAATCCCGCAGTCACGAAGGAGACGGACCGGAGGCAACTGCTTGTGTATATAGAGATTGGACATCGGGCACAGGGCGATGAACGGATGGTTCATGACCCGCAGTACCGCGTCGATGCCCGCCTGGGTCATGCACACTTCATGCACCAGGAGGATATGTTCGTCAAAGGGCGCGGGATGCACCCGGAGCAGGCGGTCGATGAAATATTCCAGCGAAGACGTGCCGGTAGGCGGCGGCAGGGTCATGCCGTATTTGCGGCGGTTGTCGGCCATCTCGCCGGTCCCGTCCAGCATCATCTGTTCCTCCTGCGGGCTTTCTTCGCTGTGGAAGGACAGGAAGCCGGAGCGCAGGCCTTCCGCGCTGGCCGCCGTGACCAGTTCCGGGCTCATCGTATAGCAGGAATGGGGCGTGGGAGCGGCATCCAGGCCATACTCCAGGGCACGCGCATGCAGGGCACGAACCTCCCGGATCACCCCATCGCAATCTTCCGGCTCGATGCCGAAGACTTCCAGGAAGGTCCGGGTATAGAGGGGCGAGGCGGCCTTGACGGCGAATGAATTGTCACCGTTGCTGATGTCCGCCATGGCGCTGACGCCCTGTTCCCAGAGCCGGTCCATCCAGTGGCGGATATCCGCGATCTTTTCCTCGCGGGTCTTGGTGTCCCGCAGGGCGTTGATGCCGTCGATAAAGCCGGCCATGCCCGTCCCCTTCGGAAGGAGCTTCCACATGTTGGACAACTCGATGTGGCAGTGGGCATTGACAAAACCCGGGACCAGGGCCCCGTCCAGGAAACAGGCTTCCGCGGCCGGATCCGGGCAGACGCCGGTGCGAAGCACGGTTCCGTCCTCGTCCATTTCCACGAAGCCGTTCCGGATCGGTTCCGGTCCGGTCAGGGGGTAGAGGTATGTGGCGGCGAATCTTTTCATTCTGCGATCGTTCTTGCTTTCAAGGGACGACTGGACTTAACCGTATCCGGCTGCGCCTGGACCAGCGAATCGGCCTCCACAGCCACGGTATCGCGACGCTCACGCAGGGCCATCAGCGAATCCAGCAGCACGTTCAGCCGCGCGCTATCGACCTTGGCGCCCAGCAGGGAATCCCGCAGGGCCGTATAGATAGAATCCCGACGAAGCAGGGAATCGCTGATGACCATGCCGGGTCCCAGATACATCGTATCCGCCGTGGCGAACTGCAGGTGGATGACCCCTGCGGAATCCAGGGTGATGGACAGGCTGTCACTCAGGTACGGGAGCGCCTGTTTGTGCAGCAGTTCCGGTTTGGGATACCAGCGGTCGCGCTTGACGCGCCGCAGGCTGTCCAGGGTCTTCTGCAGGCGTTCCTCGCGGTTGATGCCGTCGATGCGCTGGTTCAGGATTTCTTCGGTCTGTTCGAAGATGCGGGAGAAGCGCTCCGGATCCTGCATATACTGCTCCACGCTCTTGCGGTAATCCTCCGTCGTATAACCGTATTTTTCAAAAATGGACTCATAGACCAGGCTGGTATCGGCCTGCCGGGTAAGCTTGCGGTCATTTTTGATCCATTGGTCGGCCAGCAGCATCTCCGCATAGATATGCGCCAGCTTGTCGCGCGGAATCACCCGGCTGCCACAGGCAGTCAGGAGCAGGGTGGCCAGACCGGCCAGCAGGATATGACGGAGCCTCGTTTTCATCGCAGGGTGGCGCCGAATTCATTCTGGAACGCGGCCAGAATCCGGGAAACCGTCTTTTCGATTTCCGCATCGGTCAGGGTCTTCTCCGGATCCTGGAAGAAGAATCCGAGGGCATACTGCTTCTTGCCGGCGGGAATCTTCTCTCCGCGATAGACGTCGAACAGGTTCACGTTGCGGAGCAGTTTCTTGGAAGCCCGCACCGCGCTGCGCCGCAGGTCGGCATAGGCCACCTGTTCGTCCAGGAGGACGGCCAGGTCGCGGCGGACACCCGGGAACTTGGGCAGTTCGGTGAATTTGACCTTGACACGCCGCACCACTTCGAGCAGGACGTTCCAGTCGATTTCCGCGGCGAAGACCGGCTGCTTCACGTCGAAGCGGCGGGCCAGGGCGGGCTGCACCGTACCCATGACGGCCAGCTGCTTGCGGCTGCCGGGCAGGTACCAGACCTGTCCCTCGGCGAAGATATCGGCAGGAGCCGGCTGGGATTCCAGGGTATAAAGGTCCACGCCGTAGCGCTTCATGAGCAGTTCCAGATAGCCTTTGAGCTGGAAATAGCTGCCCTTGCGGGCTTCGCTGCGCCAGGACTTTTCAGCCGGGCCGCTCATCACCAGCGAGAAGCAGGGATGCTCCTCGTAGGAAGCGAGCGTGGTGCCGTCGCCTTCTTCCAGGCGGCTGTAAACCGAACCGTATTCAAAGACCTTGATGGCCGGAATCTGGCGGTTGAGGTTGTAGGCGACGACCTCCAGCCCGTTCAGCAGCAGGGTCTGCCGCATGACGTTCAGGTCCGAGCTCAGTGGATTGACGATCCGCACGCAGCGGCTTTCCGGGAAGGTCTCCAGCCCCTTGTAGTAGTCGCTCTTGGTCAGCGAGTTATTCATAGTCTCGTTGAAGCCGTTGGCTGCCAGGAAGTTGGAGATATAGTTACGGACGGCTTCCGGGTCGGGCGAAGGGGTCGGCGACACGGACATCCGCATATTGGAAGGCAGTTCGATATTGTTGTATCCATAAATGCGGAGGATTTCCTCCACGACGTCGCATTCGCGGGTGACATCCACCATATAGGAAGGCGCGGCGACCTTGGCGCCGTCCGGACGCTTCTCCAGGAAGTCATAGCAGAGCGCCTGCAGGATTTCCTCGATGGCCGGTACGCCGATTTCCTTGCCGATCAGGCGCTGGATACGGCCATAGTCCAGGTCGATGACGGCCTTGGCCACCGGCTCCGGGCAGAAGGCCTGTACGGAACCCTCCACATGGCCGCCGGCGATTTCCTGGATGAGCAGGGCGGCACGCTTGGCTGCGAATTCCGCCATCTGCGGGTCGGCGCCGCGCTCGAAACGGAAGGAGGCGTCGGTCTGCAGGCCATGGGTCTTGGAGGTCTTGCGGATGGAACCCGGGTCGAAATAGGCACCTTCGATGAACACGTCGGTGGTGGCCTCGGTCACGCCGGAATCCTGGCCGCCGAACACGCCGGCGATGCACATCGGACCCTCGGCGTCGGCAATGACGATGTCCTGGGCCTTCAGGCTGCGCTCGACCTCATCCAGGGTCACCATGCGCTCCCCTTCCGCCGCCCGGCGGACGATGACCTTGCCGCCGCGGATCTTGGCCGCGTCGAAGGTATGCAGGGGCTGTCCGAGTTCGAACAAGACGAAATTGGAGATATCGACGACGCTGTTGATGGGACGCAGGCCGATGGAGAGCAGACGTTTCTGCAACCATTCGGGAGACGGGCCCACCTGCACGCCGCGCAGGGTGATGCCGAAGTAGCGCGGGGCGGCCGCGGGGTCCTGGACCTCCACGGGAATGGCCGCGCCGGGGCCTTCGCGGAAGGCGGAGATGTCCGGCATCTCGAAACGGCAGGGAAGGCCGTTGTGACGCAGCCAGGCGTACAAATCGCGGGCTACGCCGATGTGCGAGGCGGCATCCACGCGGTTGGCGGTGATTTCATATTCGATGACGGCTTCGGTCTTCAGGTGCAGGAATTCCTTGGCCGGGGTTCCGGGAACGGCGTCTTCCGGAAGGACCATGATGCCTTCGTGGCTCGTTCCGATGCCCAGTTCGTCTTCGGCACAGATCATACCGAAGGACTCCACGCCGCGGATTTTGGATTTCTTGATCTTGAAATCACCGGGAAGCACCGTTCCGATGCGGGCGAACAGGACCTTCTGCCCCGCCGCCACATTCGGCGCACCGCACACCACCTGGACGGGCTCCGGAGAGCCGTCATTGACATGGGTGATATGGAGATGGTCGGAATCGGGATGCGGAACACAGTCCAGCACATGCGCCACGACGACGCCGGCCAGACCACCCGGAATCTCCTCCTCTTCACTGACGGAATCCACCTCGATGCCGATGGAGGTCATCGCTTCGGCCACCTGGGCGGGGGTCAGTTCACACTGCAAATACGTTTTCAGCCACGAATACGAAAGTTTCATAATATGTTTGATTATTTTTTAATATCTTCCCGGGAGAACAGCGAACGGACGAATTCCCGTTTGTCGAAGACCTTCAGGTCGTCGATGCCTTCTCCGATGCCGATGAATTTGATCGGAATCCGGAACTGGTCCACGATGCCGATGACGACGCCGCCCTTGGCGGATCCGTCCAGCTTGGTGACCGCCAGCGAGGTCACGTCCGTGGCCCGGGAGAACTCCTTGGCCTGCTGGAAGGCGTTCTGCCCCGTCGTGGAGTCGAGCACCAGCATCACGTCGTGCGGCGCATCGGGAATCACCTTGCGCATGACGTTGCGGATCTTGGTCAGTTCGTTCATCAGGTCGATGCGGTTGTGCAGGCGGCCGGCCGTGTCGATCAGTACGACGTCGGCACCGCGCGCCACCGCGGCCTTGACGGTGTCGAAGGCCACAGAAGCCGGGTCGGAACCCATTTCCTGCCGGACGATATCGACGCCGGCGCGTTCCGCCCAGATGACCAGCTGATCCACGGCGGCCGCCCGGAAGGTATCCGCGGCGCCGATGACGACTTTCTTGCCCTGGGCCCGCAGGCTGGCAGCCAATTTGCCGATGGTCGTCGTCTTGCCGACGCCATTGACACCCACGACCATGATGACATAGGGTTTCTTCGAGAAATCAAAGGGCTGCACGGGGGCGTCTTCCCCATCCGGGGATACGTTGAGCAGCTTGGCGATTTCGTCCCGGAGGATATCGACCAGTTCGTCCATGGACATGTATTTGTCCTTTTCTACACGGTCTTCCAGGTTGTCGATAATCTTGAGGGTGGTATCTACGCCCATGTCGGAGGAGACAAGCGCCTCTTCAATGGCATCCAGCACATCTTCGTCCACGCGGGACCGTCCTACGATGGCCCGCGACAGACGCTGGAAGAAATTCTGGTTGGTCTTTTGGACACCTTTGTCGAAGATTCCCATATCGTGTTCCTTTTAATCGGGCAAAGATAACAAATTATGCCGGGTTTTCAAAGGGAAGGACGACGGAATGCGAAGGCTTTCCCCTTGAATATGGCCTTCCCTGTTATCTTTGCCCGATGGGCCGTTTATTCATTGAAGGGGCGGACCCCTTCAAACTTCCCCCGTCGGCCTTCGGCCTCCATAACAAATTATGCCGGGTTTTCAAAGGGAAGGACGGCGGAATATGGCATGCAAAAACGAAAGAGGAAGGCAACCTCGTGGACTGCCCTCCCCTTTTGTATCCAGATAAGTACCTACTCGCGGACCAGGCTGGTCAGCGGGATGGCCATAAAAGCCTGCGTGCCGGCAGCCCCGCCCTTGTCGTAGAGGATGCCGACCGTCTGGGCATCCACCTGTGACAGACAGGAATAGCCATAGCCGGCCCCGGCATCCACCAGGAAATTCCACGGCCAGGTCTGACCGCCGTCCAGGCTGGCCCGGATGGTCAGATGATGCCGCTGGTCCTTGATGGAACCGCCGCAGTTGGACAGCAGGAGGATATCCTTGCCGAGGGCATTGTCAGCGGCCCTGATATGCAGCAGGGAGGCTTCGCAGACCGGGTCGGGAATCTGCCCGTCCGCCGCATGGCGCTGCCAGGTGCGGCCCAGGTCGGAGGTCGTATAGAAAGCCCGCGTCCCGCTGACAGACTCGTCGCGCATCGTGAGCAGCAGCGTACCCGGCGCGACCTCAGCCACCTGCGCCTCGGAAGTCTGCGCTTTCGGGGAATCGTTCACATGCCAGGAAAGGCCGTGGTCCGTACTGTACATGATGGAGGAATACGGCGTCCGGTCAGGCTCCTGGTGCTGGAAAGGAATCACCAGCGTACCGTCGGCCATGGTGATGCCGCGGCCAGGTCCCTGGAAGGTCATCTTCCAGTGCGGCTGCTTCACCTGGCGGGTCAGATTGACCGGTTCGGACCAGGTCAGACCGTCATCCTTGGAACGGACCATCATCAGCTGCGGGGTCTTGTCCAAGTCGTATCCGCTGCCCGCATTGTTCCAGGCCAGACCCGTCAGGGCATGCACCCAGACGGCGAAAAGCATGATGTCGCCGGTGACCTCGTCCACGAGGATACAGGCGTCGCCGATGCCGTTCTTGGCCTGGGAAAGACCGCCATATTCGCCCATCTCCATGGCCGTAATGGCCGAACCCCAGGTTGCCCCGCCGTCGGTCGAACGCTTGACGACCACATCGATATCCGCCGGCAAATCGCCCGCCGCGGCATTCCGCGCATCCGCCACGGCAATCAGCGTCCCGGCCTTTGTCCGGGCCAGGCCCGGAATACGGTAATGGTACGCGCCGCTGCCGGCCGTAAACACATCCACGGCCGCCTGGGCATAACTGCCAGGGGTCAAAGCAATATTGATTTGACTGTCTTTGGTATAGCTGGCCCAGTCGGAAGAATACAGATACCCGGGATCGCTGGAGTCATAATAGACCGCACCCATCCGCAGGGTGGCCGGATAGGATTGATCCGAAGACCAGGTGATGACGGCATTGCTGTTCTTGTCCCGATTTTCAGAAGGATGAGACACATTGCGATCGGCAGGATGCTCGATAATCAATTCTCCGTTGTGGAAGGGGATGCCGGGACGGAAAGGTTCGAAATAGATCCGGGTATTGGCAGAAGCCCGGAAATACAGGTACTCGTCCCCGACGCGGGTAGCCTCCGCCAGATGGCGATACGGATTCGGAATACGGTAGCGCATCCCGTCCTCGGAGCTCACTTCCACCGGTACGGTCTGGGACCAGACTGTCTGCTCTTTTATTTTCTGGCAATACAGGTTGTCCTTGTAATCCGCCGTCCCGAAAGGATACCAGACCTCCGCGGGCGTATAATCCGGGAAGAGGATGCGGAGCGGACCGGTGTTGTTCGTAAAGTACTGTCCGCTGGTGAACGGACTCTGGTAATAGGCGCCGGCCAACTGGATTTCGCCCGGTGTGCCGTCCGGCCGGGTCGCCACCAGTTTGTTGGTGCCTGTCATCGTCTTATTAGAAATGGCCGGCCAATCGTCCGGATGGGCAAGCATCGTCGTCCAGGAGGCATATCCCTTGGGATACATGCCCAGTTTGAAAGGCTCGAAATAGACGTCCTTACCCTTGACGGTGAGATACAGATACGGATCTCCGTCTGCCCAGGTGAAGGCGCCTTCCCCGCGGAACAGGGTCGCCGCCACCTGGTAGGGATTCGCCACCCGGTACCGGCCCAGGTTGCTCTGCTCAATAGTCACCGGGACGCCGTAGTACGGGAAATTGTTCTTGTCCCACAGGAAGGTGTCGATGACGCGGCCCGTCCCCAGGTTCGTCCAGGTCTCGGTCACGGTCGGGAAATTCAGGACGATCAGCTTGTCTTTGTTGTTGCGGGGATACATGTGGCTGCCGGTTCCCTCCAGGTAATTGCCGGCCTCATGGTAGATGGGCGCCAGCTGAAGCTGAACGGGAACGCCATCGGCCCGCGCGGAGAGCACCTTGTTATAAGTACCTGTCCGCTCCACACCATTGATGGCCTTCCAGGTGTCGGGATGGCAGAGGACATAGTCCTTTTCGTCCACGTCGATGCCGGCATGCAGTTCATCAAAGCGTACCAGACCGTTTTCCACGCGGAAATACAGATACTCAGCCGGTTTCGTGGTCACGGCGGTACCGATGGTCATGCCCAGCTTGGCGGCCAGCTTGGGATAGGGGTTCTCCACCCGGTACAAGGTGGCGTCCGTGGCATGCTGCCAGACGGCGACATCCACATACTGGTCTGCTCCCAGGCTGTGTTTTTCCTGGAAAATAAAGTCGTCCTTATAGGTCCCGGTGCCCACCAGGGCATTCCACTCGCCCTGCGGGGCCAAGCTCAGGCGAATGCGTTCTGTGTTGGAATAAGTTCCGTCTTTGGTGTACCTATAGGAATCAAGGTCTGCAGCAACGTAATTGGCCTGGAGTTCCACCTTTCCGAGGGCGCCGTCATACTGATAGGCCGCGACAAAATCCGCGCTGGCGACCGTTCCGTAGCGGACTTCCAGTTCATGCCCGCTATCGACATAGCGGGTGTTCAAGGTCTCGAACTGAACCTGGTGATTGCTCTGCACGGTGAAGGTAAAATAGTCGGTAGGGGTCCCGCCTGCCGCCAGGACATAGGGATTCGCCAGGCGGTACTGCCGGGGATTCTCCCGGTTCTGCTCCACGGAGACAGCCACCGGGGCCGACCACCCGGCTTTCGACCAGATGAAATCGTCCTTGAAGGTACCCTGACCCACCGCATCCCACTGCGAGGCGGCGTCATACGCGAGCACCTTCGTCATGTTGATGGTCCGGGCAGGCAGGGTGATGGCCTTTTTGGTCGTCACCTGATGCAGGACGGTCAGCGTCTGGCTGTCCGTGTCGAAGCGCCCCAGGGAAATGGTCAGGCCGGCAGGGATATCGCCGGCAGGGACCGGGAAATAGAAGGTACGGTCGCCGGTCGTCGCCTCGAAATGGATGGTCAGGCCTTCGGTGTAACCGTACCGCTTGCCGGCATGGGTCAGCACGCCGTTTTCCACGGCAAAGACCCCGGAAAGGGCCACATCCGGGCTTTGGATCCGGATGGCATCCACGCTGGTCGAAAGCCCGCTGACCGGGATTCCGAGCACGGCGGTCATCGGACGGAAGATATATTTCCCGCTTTCGGCGCGTTCGCCCATCAGGGGGACGGTCGCCAGCGGATTGTCGGTAGCCGGCCAGAGTTGGGGCTGGATCGTGACGGACACTTCGCCCGCTGCGGAGATTTCCCAGGAAAGGTCGGAGTTTTCTGCTGCCGCCTGGCTGCTCTGCCGGGAAGGATAGAAGGCCATGCCCGTGGCCTGGCCGCCGTCGGCCACCGTCGCGTCACCTTCCTGGGCGCCGTCGGCAAAATCCACCTCCAGGCCGCCCTCGGGCGCGGTAAAACGCACGGGGGTATAATAGCTCGTCCCTTCCAGGGTCTGTTTCATGACCAGGTCGATCTGGTCTCCGCTCACCCACTGGAATACGGCTTTGCCGTCCTGGATCGTATAACCGGTCTTGGTCGCCGGGGCGCTTTCCCCGCTGAGCGTACCGTTGTCGATATACGCCGTCAGACTGGCATGTTCCGCTGTGACAGGGGCCTCAGGGCCGGGCTGATTACCGGGCTGGGGTTCCTCCACGGGCTGGGTCACGGGCTGCTGGACGACGTCCATTTCCGCCTGCCTGCCGCAGGCAGCCATCGCAAGGATCGGCAGGATATAGAGCCACTTTTTCATAGACTTATCTTTTGCTGATCCTACCATATATCGTTGTCCAGTTGGTTGATGACCATATCCGCTTCCCCACCAGGCTGCGCGGTGGAAGCCGTGGAGAGGACGCTCGTTTCCATCTGCAGGATGAGGATGGATGCCTCGGGGTGTGTATAATGCTGTTTCATACGTATTTAAGTGTTTCTATGTGGTACCTCCCGCCGCCGCGGGATTTTGCAAAGATAACAAATAAGTCTGGAATAGCAATCAAAGCTTTCCCGGTTATCTTTGCAAAGTTTATCTCTACAATAAACATATTACAAAGTTTTAACTGAAAATGTCAAATGAGTAAAATGATTAAATTCTTAAATCGTTGTAGATTTCAGAAATTTGCGTATATTTGCACGCTCGGGATTCCGAGACATAGCCAATACGCCAAGTATAATTAAACAATACAATTAAGAAATGAAGAAAACTTACACAACGCCCGAAATGGAGACCATGGTTATCCAATGCGAGGGAGAAATCTTGGCCGGAGGTCATTCTGGCAGCAATCT
>JAFUWX010000009.1 GCA_017471025.1 Bacteroidales bacterium | reverse complement strand
CGCAATTACCAACTTCAGTGATAAACTTCCTTCCCCCAAAAGTGAACTCGCGCAGGCCATTACCAAAGACACCTACGATTTCGGTTTCGCATCCATGAAAAAAGGGTACTTGGAAGAAGAACTGGAGACTGAGTTGGAGAAACATCTCACTGACTTCCTTCTGGAACTCGGAACAGGATTCGCCTACCTTGGCAGGCAGAAGCAGATCATCGTGGCAGGAAAGACGAGGAAACTGGACATGCTTTTCTTCCACATTCCACTCAACTGCTACATCGTGGTTGAACTCAAAGCCGTTCCTTTCCAGCCAGAATTCGCCGGCAAGCTCAATTTCTATGTAAACGCCGTAGATGACCTGATCAAGACGCCCTCCCAGAATCCGACTATCGGCCTTCTGATTTGCAGCAACAAGGACGAAACGGAGGTACAATATGCATTCAAAGGCGTCCAGACGCCGATGGGTGTGGCCTCGTACGACAACGTTCAGGTGAAAGAGATCCAGGACCAATTGCCCTCCATTGAAGAACTCAAAGCCCGCATCCGGCTACTGGAAGAGGAATTAGATAAAAAGAAATGAGGCCAAAGGGCCCGGGCCCTTTCGCTTCGCCATATCAAAAAGAATCGTTACCTTTGCATGTCGGGAGTATGACACGACAACCAGGACCCGGTCATTTTAGACCAGTTAATAAATTGAAATAGAAGCTATTATGGCCGAATCAAACTTCATAGACTACGTAAAGATATTCTGCGCCAGCGGATGCGGCGGCTCCGGCTCGACCCACCTGCACCGGGCCAAATACATTCCGAAGGGCGGACCGGACGGCGGTGACGGCGGACGCGGCGGTCACATCATTCTGCGGGCGAACCCGCAGTTCTGGACGCTGATTCACCTGAAATACCGCAAAGTCGTCCGGGCCGAGAACGGAAAACCGGGCAGCGGTGCGCTCATGAAGGGCAAGCAGGGCGAAGACATCATCCTGGATGTTCCCGTCGGGACGGTCGTCAAAGACGCCGAAACGGAAGAAGTCCTCTTTGAAATGGTGGAACCCGGGCAGCAGCGCATCCTCTGCCCCGGCGGCCGCGGCGGACTGGGCAACAACAATTTCAAAAGCGCCACCAACCAGACGCCGCGCTACGCCCAACCCGGGGAAGACGGCGTTGAGGGCTGGTTTATCCTGGAATTGAAGGTCCTTGCGGACGTGGGTCTGGTCGGCTTCCCGAATGCGGGCAAGTCCACCTTCCTGGCGGCCGTGACATCGGCCAAACCGAAAATCGCCAACTACCCTTTCACCACCCTCGAACCGAACCTGGGCATCGTCAAGTACTATGACGACAAATCCTTCGTCATCGCGGACATCCCGGGCATCATCGAAGGGGCCCATGAAGGAAAGGGCATCGGACTGCGGTTCCTGCGCCATATCGAGCGGAACTCAGTGCTGCTGTTCATGGTGTCGGCCGAAGAGCCTGACGTGGCGGCCAGTTACAAAGTATTGCTGTCCGAGCTCAAACAATACAACCCGGAGCTGCTGTCCAAGGACAGGATCCTGGCCATCACCAAATGCGACCTCGTCGAGGAAGACACCCTGAAAGCGATGGTCCGCAAACTGCCCCGGAAGATTCCGCACTATTTCATTTCCTCCGTCACCGGCCGCGGCATTTCCGAGCTGAAAGACGGCCTGTGGGAGTCCTTGAACCGGGAGGTATGATCCGGCAGCTCCAGCTATGGGACCAGGAGGCCACCCTCTGGATCAATCGTCTGCATACAGTGTGGACGGACAGCCTGATGATGTTCGTCACCGAGAAGAAAGTCTGGATTCCGCTTTATATCCTGCTGATTGTCTTGCTTTTACAGCGGATTGGATGGAAGCGGACGCTGGTCGTCCTGGGGGCTGTCGCCCTGACGATCTTCGCCTGCGACCAGACCGCCAACCTCGTCAAGGCGGGCGTGGCCCGGCTCCGGCCCTGCTACAACACGGCCATGCTCCAGGGCGGACTGCATCTGCTGGAAGAGCGCGGCTACTTCTTCGGCTTTTTCTCCGCCCATGCCGCCAACCACTTCGGCATCGCATGCTGCATCCTGCAAGGCCTGCGCAGTGACCGCACCCGCCCCAACACGGGCATGGGCATCTTCATGATCCTGTGGGCGACGCTGGTCGGAATCAGCCGGATTTTCGTCGGCAAACATTTCCTGGGCGATGTCCTGGTGGGGACCGCCGTCGGCAGCCTATACGGCCTGTTGGCCGGAGCAGCGGCGCTCTGGCTGATTACGAAATACTTACAAAGGAAGCCGGTCTAAGACAAGGGGAACGCCGTCAGCACCTTTTCCATCTGAATCCCCCGGGAGCCCTTCACCAAAATGGCGGTATCCGCGAAGGCGAGGGCCGGGAGCCGCTTGGCCAAGTCCTCCGAAGTGGCGAACCATTCCGCCTGTATCGGGCACTGGGACAGGGCTTTATGGAATTCCTCACCGACCAGGCACACGCAGTCCAAACCCATACCGGAGAGCTTCTCCAGCACGGCGACATGCTCCTTCACGGAGTCGGCGCCCAGTTCACGCATATCCCCCAGCAAAGCCGCCCGTCGGGGTGCCTGCACCTGCGCCAGGTTGTCCAAAGCGGCCGCCATACTGGTCGGGTTGGCGTTGTAGGCATCCAGAATCAGGACATTGCTGCCGCTGTGGGCCAGCTGGGAACGGCTGTTGGCCGGCACATATTCTCCGACGGCCTGGATGGCCTCGTCCAGCGACACGCCGAAATAAAGGCCGATGGCCAGCGCCGCCAACACGTTGTTGGCATTGTATGCCCCGGCGAGATGGGTCTCTATGCCCAGCAGGCAGTCCGAATCGGACACATCCTCGGGCACGGCCATCCGCAGGAAAGGATGCTGCGCATCCGAAGGGAGCACCAGCGCATTCCAATGCTGGATGCCATACGGGATGACGGACAGGCCCGGCCTGGAAGCCGCCATGGCCGACAGGACAGGATCATCCACATTCAGGAAAACCGCCTTCCCCTTTTCCGCGATATAATCGTAGAGCTGGCCCTTGGCCCGCTGCACGCCCTCAAAGCTGCCGAAACCCAGCAGATGCGCCTTTCCGACATTCGTGATCAAGCCATAGTCCGGCTCGGCCACAGACACCAGCCGGGCGATGTCGTCGGGATGGTTCGCTCCCATTTCGATGACGGCGATTTCCGTCTCGGGCGTAATTTTCAGCAGGGAAAGGGGTACGCCGATATCATTGTTCAGATTGCCTTCCGTCGCGGTCACCTTGTATTTGCAGGCCAACACGCGGCGAATCAGTTCCTTGGTCGTCGTCTTCCCGTTCGTCCCGGTCAATCCGATGACCGTCAGGCGTTCGCCCCGCACCTGGCTGCGTTCCCGATGACACCGGGCCAGATCCTGCAAGGCCTGCAGGGTATCCGGGACGGCGATGATCCGGTCCGACGCCCCGTCATAGGCGGAGCCTTGGTCCACGACAGCATACGCGGCGCCGGCCTCCAAGGCCTTCATCGCATAGGCGTTTCCATCGAAATTTTCGCCTTTCAGCGCAAAAAACATTTCCCCGCCCTGCAGGGTCCGGGTATCCGTAGTGACGCCTCTACAAGAGAGGAACTTCTCGTACAACAAGCTCATAATCAGATTATTTCACACCAGTCGATCCATATCCGCCCGCGCCGCGCTGGGTCTGGTCCAGGGCATCGACGGGTTCCCACTCCACCTGTTCATGCCGAGCGACGACCAGCTGGGCTATCCGCTCCCCCGGCTCAATCGTAAAGGGCTCGGAAGACAGATTGACGAGCAGCGCCTTGATTTCCCCGCGATAATCCGCATCGATCGTCCCGGGCGTATTGAGCACCGTGATGCCATGCCTCAGGGCAAGGCCGCTGCGCGGGCGAAGTTGGCACTCATAGCCTTCCGGAAGGGCGAAAAACAGCCCGGAGGGCACCAGGACGCGTTCAAGGGGTTTCAGGACAATGGGCTCGGGAATATGGGCACGGATGTCCATCCCGGCCGACAGCGGAGTCGCATAGGAGGGCGCCGGATAGGGGGAATGGTTGACGATTCTGACTTTCATAAGACTACTTCGGGGCCAGGTGATACAGCACGGCCGCAATGATGGTGTAAATGATATTCGGGAGCCAGATGGCAAACCATGGCGGCAAGGTGCCGGTGGCCACGAACATCTGGCTGAATTTCAGGAAAAGGATATACGAGAAGCTGAGGGCGATGCCCGCCGCCAGGTTCCATCCGATGCCGCCGCGTTTCTTGCGCGAAGAGAGCGAAACGCCCAGGATGGTCAGGATAAAGGCCGAAAACGGCAGGGCGAAACGCGTATGCCATTCCACGAGCGAGTGCTGGACCGTGGCGTCGCCCCGCATGCGCTGCATGTCGATAAAGTCGTTCAGCTCGTTGATATCCTGGCTCTCCACCGTGTCCTTTCGCCGCAGGAAATCCGTGACGGTCAGATTGATAACCGTATCCAGCTTGTCCCCGTAGCGCACGCGGTCGTAGATGCTGTTCTGGGCATATTCCCGCAAGAAATACTTCCGCAGCCGCCAGCCGCCGAAAGTGCTGTCCCAAACGGCCGATTCGGCCGAAAGCTTGGACGTCAGCCGGTTGTTCTCCACGGATTCCAGGGAGAACTTGTAGGCGGTATTGTTGATTTTGGAGAAGGATTCCACGAAAACGAACTGGCCCGGCGAGATCTGGTAATGGACATTGCGGGTATTGGTCTTGTTATCGTGGTAGCGTATATACTTGGCTTCGAATTCGTTACGCTTGAGGTTCGCCGGCGGGATCACCCACAGGTTCAGCGACAGCGACAGCAAGGCGATCAGGAAAGCCGACACGATGTACGGCACCATGAGCCGGTGGAAGCTGATGCCGCAGGAAAGGATGGCGATGATCTCGGAATTCTGCGCAAGCCGCGAGGTGAAGAAAATCACCGTGATGAACACGAACAGCGGGCTGAACATGTTCATGAAATACGGGATGAAATTGATATAGTAATCAAAGACAATCGATTTCAGCGTCACCTGATGTTCCACGAAGTCGTCGATCTTTTCGCTGATGTCGAAGATGATAACGATGCCGATGATGAACAACAACGCAATGAAGAAGGTCAGCATGAACTTCTTCATGATATAGAAATCGAGTTTTCTTGGGAACGGATCCATAGCCGGCTACAGTCTGTTTGTTAACTTCGGCAGCACCTGGTCCTTCCACTGCGCGAAATCCCCTTGCAGGATATGGGCGCGGGCCTGTCCGACCAGGTCCAGATAGAACGCCAGGTTGTGCTCGGAGGCTATCATTGCTGCAAACATCTCGCCAGCGATGAACAGATGGCGCAGATACGCCTTGGTATAGGCATGGTCCACGAAGGACGTGCCGTCCGGATCGAGCGGCGAGAAGTCCTGCTCCCACTTCTTGTTGCGCATGTTCATGATGCCGTTCCAGGTGAAGAGCATGCCGTTGCGGCCGTTTCGCGTAGGCATCACGCAGTCGAACATATCGACGCCGCGTGAAATCGCCTCCAGGATGTTGGCCGGCGTGCCGACGCCCATCAGGTAACGGGGCTTGTCGCGGGGCAGCAACGGGTCCACCACCTCCAGCATTTCATACATCTACTCGGTCGGTTCGCCCACGGCCAGGCCGCCGATGGCATATCCGCCCCGGTTGTCGTTGTCCAGGGACAGGGCATGCTCGACCGCCTGCCTGCGCAGGTCCGGATATACGCAGCCCTGGATAATGGGGAACATGGTCTGGTCGTAGCCATACAAGGGTTCCGTCTCGTCGAAATGGCGGGCAAAACGCTCCAGCCAGCCCTGGGTCAGTTTCAGGGATTTGGAGGCATAGGCATAGTCCGCATCCCCCGGGCAGCATTCATCCAGGGCCATGACGATGTCCGCTCCGATCATCCGCTGGGTCTCGACATTGTTCTCAGGGGTGAAGGTATGGCGGGAGCCGTCGATATGGGACGCGAAAGTGCATCCCTCGGGCGTGAGTTTCCGGATGGGCGTAAGGGAGAAGACCTGGAAGCCGCCGCTGTCGGTCAGGATCGGACGGTCCCAGTTTTCGAAGCGGTGCAGGCCGCCGGCCCTGTAAAGCGTATCAAGACCAGGCCGCAGGTACAGATGATAGGTGTTTCCCAGAATGATCTGCGCATGGATATCTTCCTTCAAGTCCCTGTGATACACGCCTTTGACAGACCCCACCGTGCCTACCGGCATGAAAATGGGGGTCTGGACCGAGCCATGGTCCGTCGTAAACGTGCCACATCGCGCGTGGGTGCGGGTATCCGTCGCTTCCAGGACAAACTTCATCTCTTTTCTTATTTTTAGTCTTCAAAGATAGCAATATTTTGTCGAAAATACCTAAATTTGTACGGATATAACCCTTGATTCATCAAAAATTACCGTTATATGAAGAATTCCAACATCTCGTTTCGCCTGATCGTGATGAACTTCCTCGAGTTCGCCGTCTGGGGCGCTTACCTGACCTCGCTGGGGCGTTACCTCGGCAACATCGGCCTCGGCCCGCAAATCAAGTGGTTCTTTGCGATGCAGGGCATTGTCTCCATCTTCATGCCGACGCTGATGGGCATCGTCGCCGACCGTCACATCCAGGCGCAGAAAGTCCTGTCGCTCTGCCATGGTCTGGCCGGCTTTTTCATGGTCGCGGCCGGCGTCTATTGCATGCAGGCCGGCGGAGCGGTGCAGTTCGCTCCCCTCTTCGTGCTCTATAGCCTGAGCGTCGCTTTCTTCATGCCGACCATCGCCATCGCCAATTCCGTGGCTTACAACGCCTTGGCCGGCGTCGGTCTGGACCCCGTCAAGGCTTTCCCGCCCATCCGCGTGTTCGGTACCGTCGGCTTTATCGTGAGTATGCTCGCCACCAATTTCATCCGCATCGACGGCGTGGCCATGCAGGACTCCTACACCCAGCTGATTTCTTCCGGCATCCTCTCCTTCGTGCTGTGCGCATACGCCCTGACCATGCCGGCCTGCCCGACCAACAAGGGCAAGTCCGAATCGCTGGCCGACGCCTTCGGCATGAAGGCCTTCACCCTGTTCAAGGACAGCCAGTTCGCCATCTTCTTCATCTTCTCGATGCTGCTGGGCGCATCCCTGCAGATCACCAACGGCTATGCCAACACCTTTCTGGGCTCCTTCGCGGCGGACCCGGCCCTGGCCGACACCTTCGCCGTCAAGAACTCCAACGCGCTGATTTCCATCAGCCAGATTTCCGAGACCCTGTGCATCTTGCTCATTCCCTTCTTCATGAAACGCTTCGGCATCAAGAAGGTTATGCTGATCGCCATGTTCGCCTGGGTGTTCCGTTTCGGCTTCTTCGGTGCCGGCAATCCGGCCATGCCCGGCGTGCTGCTGTTCATCCTGAGCTGCATCGTGTACGGCGTCGCCTTCGACTTCTTCAACATCTCCGGTTCCCTGTATGTGGAACAGAATGTCAACCCCTACATCCGCTCCAGTGCGCAGGGCCTGTTCATGATGATGACCAACGGCCTGGGCGCCACGCTCGGTACCCTCGCGGCCGGCAAGGTCGTCGAAGCCTGCGATGTGTTCAACACGCCGGCCAACTGGTCCACCGCCTGGTACATTTTCGCCGCTTACGCCCTCGTGGTCGGCATCCTTTTCGCCATCCTGTTCAAGGATCCCGCCAAGGTTAACAAATAATGGCTTTCATAGCATGAAAACATAAGCAGGTCAGGCACTTAGCCCGGCCTGCTTTTTTAGTCGTCCTCATCCAGGCCGTCCCAGACCGGCAGTTTCGCCACCGGAAGCTGGTTGCGGTGGATGTTGTACAGCTTGACACTGCTCTGGCTGTAGAGGATGTCATAGCAGCCCAGGTCCATACTCTTGGGCTTTTTGGCATAACAGCCGGTCACGGAATTCAGATTGAAGCCCATCGACTGGATGTCGCAGATCCGGATATGCGTATATCCGTTCATGATTAGACTCGTCAGAATCCGGTAATTGCGGTTCAGCGAGGTCACCACGCGCATCCGGATATCCCGGTACAGCCGGTGCCTGTGGTTGTGGTATTCATTCTTGCATTTGCTGCAACAGAAGACCTTGTCGCGGCGACCGCTCTCGAACTTGTCGCCGCATTGCAGGCATACCCGTTCCGCCTGCTCCTGAATGATGGGATAGTCCATAGCCTTTTCGTTTATCGTTTCCCGCGAAGATGGTCCCTCCGCCCCACAGATGCAAGCAAAAGTAGGGGTGATTCCGACGATTTACCGAATTTTTATCCGTTTGTTCGCAATCCTTAACCTCGGGGAATGGGGATAAAAAAATCTTTATCTCGGATAAAAAAAAGATTAACCCGTTAAGAATCCGGCAAAAAACAGGCGGAATCTTTATCTCCGAAAGCGGAAAAAGATAAGAATCCGGTAAATCTGGCCCGAAAACCTTTCCTTTTGCCGGGCGTGCTTGCAGATGCATTTACTTTGCCCTTGCCGAATCGGTGCGCACCGCAGGGTCGGCAAAGCGAAAACGTCAAAGTAAAATGTTATGGAAGCAATGATGATGTACAACAAGATCGAAATCATGGGGACGGTCGGCAATGTCCGGATTTCGACCTTTGAAGACCGGAGAAGCGCCAATTTCTCCGTGGTAACCAATTATTTGTATAAGAACCGGGACGGCAATGCGGCCGTCGAGACCCTCTGGCTCAATGTCACGGCCTGGGAAGGCAAGGCGGTCTCGGGCGAGGTAATGGACAACCTGGACCGGGGATGTGACGTCCATGTCACCGGCCGGCTCCGCGAGCGGGAATATACCGGTGCGGACGGGTCGTCGCGGACGGTCATGGAAGTGGTGGCGAACCTGGTGGAACTGGTGACCGGAAATATCCAGGTAGAAACTGTCAAATAATTGGAAATGAAACGGTTCATCCTGGTCGGAGCCTTGTTTGCCGCCCTGTGGGGCTGTGCTTCCCAGCGGAAGGCCGCCCTGCTGCGGGACCACCGTGCCGTCGCCCAGCTCAGCCTGACGGCCGAGACCGACGTCCCTGAACTGCATGTCGGGGCGGCGCGGCGCGATACGCTGACCGTCACGGGAGCGGACGGACGCGAAGTCCTGATCATGCGGGCCGTCAAAGATGAGGACGGTGAGATGGTGGCGACGGATGTCATCGATGCGGCTGTCGTGACGGCCCGTTTCCGCCATGTCGCAGAGCGGCACGGAAAGGTCGATATCAGCTTCGACGTGACGGTCCCCCGGGAAATGCAGGACAGCCGCTGGCAGCTGCGTTTCAACCCGATGATGTACCTCCTCGGCGACACGCTGGCGCTGGACCGCATCGTCATCACCGGCGCGGATTACCGAAAGGCGCAACTCCGTGGATACCAGCAGTATCAGCGCTTTCTGGACTCCATCATAACGGACACGACCCGCTTCGTCAACACGCATCAGCTGGAAGTCTTTCTCCGGCGGAACCTGCCGGAAATCTACCGTTTCCGCAACGATACGTCCATCGTCAGCGATGAGGCTTTCGCGTCGACCTGGGGCGTGACGGAGCGCGAGGCCGTGGACCACTATACCTGGTGGTACATGGTGCGCCGCAACCGGTGGAAAATCGAGAACAAGGACAAGATGTTCCGCAAATACGTGAAAGTGCCCATCCGCACCGAGGGGCTGCGTCTGGATACCGTCCTGACCAATGCGGACAACGACTTGGTTTACCGCTATGTCCAGACCATCGCCACCCGGCCGCACCTGCGCAAGGTGGAAGTCAGCCTGTCCGGGGACATCTTCGAACAGGACAAGTGCATCTACCGCGTTCCGCAAAGCGACCCGCTGAGCTTCTATATCAGTTCGCTCAGCACGCTGGCCGACGACAGGGAGAAATACCTGACCCGCATCCTGGAGCGGAAAGTCGAGGCCAACACGGCCTGCTACATCGACTTCCGCCAAGGCAGCGACGCGGTGGAAGAAGGGCTGTCGGACAACGCCCGGGAAATCGGCCGCATCCGCAGCAACCTCGCCTCCTTGCTGGAGAACCGGACCTTCGACCTGGATTCCATCGTCGTCATGGCGTCCTGTTCTCCCGAAGGGAGCTGGGCGTATAACGAAAGGCTCTCCCTGCGCAGAAGCGCCTCTGTATCAGCTTATTTCAGCCGGTATATGCAGCAGCACCGGGATTCCCTGCAACGGGAGTCGGGACGTGTCTATGACCTGGCCGGTTACCAAGAGGAGCGCCCGGATATCCGTTTCATCTCCCGCAGCGACCCGGAGAACTGGGCCATGCTGGAGCGGCTGGTGGAAAAGGATTCGCTGCTCACGGCCGGGCAGAAAGAAGGCTTCCGCGGACGGATGGCCATCGCCGATCCGGACGCCCGCGAAGGGCGGCTGCAGCAGGAGCCGTACTACCGCTATCTGCGGGAAAAGCTGTACCCGCGGCTGCGGACCGTCCGTTTCTTCTTCCACCTGCACCGCAAAGGCATGGTCAAGGATACCCTCCACACCACCGTCATCGACAGTGTATATATGGCCGGCGTACAGGCCATCAAGGACAGGGATTACAAGACCGCGGTCTCCCTGCTTCGCCCGTATGCCGACTACAATACCGCCGTGGCCTACTGCGCCCTGGATTACAATGCCAGCGCCATGGCCGTCCTGCAGGCCCTGGAGCCTACGGACAAGGTCGAATACCTGCTGGCCATCCTCTACAGCCGCGCCGGCGACGATAGGAACGCCGTCCAGTGCTATCTGAACGCCTGTACGAAAAACCGGGCGATGGTAAACCGGGGCAACCTGGATCCGGAAATATCCGAACTGATCGCCCGATATGGCCTCCACCGGGAGGAGGATGACCCAAGCCATTGATATCAATACAACTAATCCTTTACAACATGAAAAAAATCTATGCATTACTGTTGGCTGCGGCACTGTGGTCCTGCGCCAAAAACGAAAGCCCCTTCCCCGCTGCACAAGCGCCGGTACGGGATGCCCTGCTGACCGTCAGGATCGCCGGGGCCGAAACGACCAAATCCACGGCCACGAACTGGGAGGATGCCAAGGTGTCTTCGGCCACCGTCTATGTCTTCAACAGCGACGGGACGCTGGACAACTCCGCCACATCCACCACCAACACCGTCACGGTGCGCTGCAGCCAGGGCGTCGGCAAGAAAGTCCGCGTCGTCGTGGGCAAAAGTATCTCATCTGCCATCGGTTCCGTGTCCGACCTGGGCGCAGCGAACACCGCCCTCACCGAAAACACCGCCGGGCATTTCGTCATGACGGGCGGCGAGAACAACGTGGAAATCCAGGCGACCGCCACCGCACCCATCGAAATCGAAGTGGTCCGGTATGCGAGCAAAGTTTCCTTGGCCAAAATCACCAATTCGCTGACCGAGACCACCTGGAAAGACCTGGAATTCAGGGTGAAAGGCATCTATCTCATCAATGCTCCGGGCGGCGCTTTCCCGCTGTTCGCGGACAGTTACACGCCCTCCCTGTGGTACAACCAGATGGGTCATGAGGCAGGAGCCGCGGACAACTGGCTGTATGACAGCATGAATACGGTTATCGCCAACGGTGCCTCCCTGTCGCAGTCGCATACCTTCTACTGCATGCCCAACCCGACGGCGGCCGATGCCAACGGCGGCAGTTTCACCCCGCGAAAGACGCGGCTCGTGGTCGAAGTACAGATCGGCACCCGCACGTTCTACTACCCGATCACCCTGGGAACCCTGGAACGGAACAAACACTACAGCATCGCCAACCTCAACCTGACCCGGCTCGGGTCCTCACATCCGGACTACCCGGTCAGCAGCGCCCAGGCCCAGTTCGATATCCAGGTCAAAGACTGGACGACCGTCAACATGAATACGCAGACTATCTAAACCCTTAATACACATAAGACAATGAAGAAAATCATCATCGCGCTCGCGGCCGCAGCGGTCCTGGCGAGCTTGGGCTCCTGCAAGCGGGAGACCGCCCCTGAACGCACCGACAGTGCAACCGAATCCCGGGAAATGGCCTTGCTGACGGTCAGCATCAAAGGCAATTTCCAGACAAAGGCCCGGGACGTCGCCACCCAGAACAACGAGGACATGCTCTCTTCCGTGGAAGTATTCGTCTTCGACGCCAACGAAAATTCGAAGGGACTCGGCATGCTGGAGGCCTACAAGGCGGCGGAAAGCGCAGACATCAGCGCCGAGAAGAACGAAGCGACCCTGGCTTTCAACACCAGCACGGGGAACAAGCACATCTATGTCATCGCCAATGCCGGGAAGAACGCCGCCAGCGCCGGAGGGCTGTCGCTCGCCGAAAGCATCAGTACGGAGGCTGCCTTGAAGGAAGCCATCTCCGAATTCAGCGACAACGGCGAGAAACACTTCATCATGGCCGGGTCCAGCGCCGCCACCCTGTCCGCCGGAAACGTCGCGGCCAACAAAATCACCATTGACGTCAAACGGCTCGTCGCCCGGATCAAGGTGGGAACCATCACCGGCGCCTTCACCTCTCCGGCCCTGCGGAACAGCGATTTCAAGGTCAAGCGCATCTACCTGACCAACGCCGCGAAACAGGCCAAATACGTCAACGGGGACGCCACCGATGTCTTCGGCGTGGCCGGGGCCAATGCCCTTTCCCCCGGAGAAAGCGGATATCCCGTACGTTTCCAGCCTTCCGGCAGCCTGAAATACTATGTCTATTCCGCACCCGTAGCCAGCAGTGAAAACGCCGCGGGCATGTACGCCTGGATGGAAAAGACGGGATGGACGGTCGAAAAGCTGAACGCCCTGCTGGCCAGCGAACCGGAATCCGTCCGGAAGATGACCCAGCAGAGCTACACATCCGGCAACAACCTCTATGTCGTCTCCGGGTCGCACGAACCGGTCCTGGACGGGGCCAAGATGACGGTCAACCAGTATTTCTATGCCTATCCCAACTCCTCTCCCGCGTCGGATTCGATGGATGGCGTGGACAACACGACCAAGGTCATCATCGAAACGGAGCTCAAGACGGCAGGCGGCTCGCCCATCACCTATTATTACCCGATCTCGGTGCCCTATCTGCAGCCGAACTATGCCTACACCATCGGTGACGTAAAAATCAAACGTCTGGGCTCCCTGGATCCTTTCACCCCTGTCTCGACGGCGGAATGCGTCTTTACGATCAAAGTCCGGGCATGGGATACCGGTGACATCGTCGGAGAATTCAACAACGAGACTTCGGACGACGAATTCGAAATCTGACGGCATACCGTCTTGAAAGATAGCCCGGCTTCATTGTTCTATATTTATTGAGTCGGAGAAGCTGTTTTGACATCGCTCAAAACAAGCGACGGGAGCATGATCAGAACAGCTTCGGAGCCGGGCTTGTTTAGTTATTAAATCATTACTTGCCTTATTTTTATCATTCCTAATCGCATGAATACAGGCAAAATAACGGTACTGACCCTGGTACTGGGAGGCTTTCTGACGGTCACATGTTCCGTCAAGGAAGACCGGATGCAGTGTCCCTGCTTCCTGACGGAGGATTTCAGCCGGGTCGAGCTGCCGGTGGAAGGCTCCGTGCCGTGGATCAGCCTGCTGGACGATACCGGGCGGGCTGTGGCCCAGCACCCGATTCATCCGGACATGATGCGCAGCGGTCCCTCTTACGTCGCTCGGGTTCCCAAGGATGATATCGGCGTAGCGGTGCTGTACGGCATCGTCCATTACAGCGTCTCTTCCCGTCCTGACGTCCTGGAACTCGGTTCCGGATTCGAAGCGGACAGCCTCTACGGGCACTGCGCCCGGGTGGATTGCCGGCGGGAAACGGCCTCCGATACCGTCCGTCTCTACAAGCAGTGGTGTACCCTGGAATTGAAGCTGGAAGGAAGCGAATCCTGGAAGCCGTATTACTTCGAAATCCACGGCAACTGGAACGGCATCAACCTGCGCGATTTTTCCGCGGCGCCGGGTCCGCTGTGCTGCATACCGCGGAAAACGGGCCCTGTGACTTTCGAGGTCAGGCTGCCCCGCCAGGGGGACGCATCCCTGTCGCTCCAGGTCTATGAGACAGATGGTTTCGGGATGCCGTCCGAACTGCGCTACGAGTATCCGCTCGGCAAGCTGCTGGAACATCGGGGCTACGATTGGAAGCGCAAGGGGCTGGACGACGCCCTGGTCACGATAGATTATGCCAAGGCCGATGTCCAGGTTGAGATCGCGCCTTGGGACGACGGACAGGATTACCACGATATCACGATCTAACAAGATGAAAAAGAAGATATTGCATATCAGCTATTTATTGTATCTGGCGCTGGCGTCCGCCTGCACGTCGGACCCTGTTCCGCCCCCTGAACCGCGCGCCCGGATCACCCTGACCGTCCAATCCGGGCCTACGGCCAAGGCGCCCGGCGAAAGCGAGATCCGGAACGTCTCCGCCTGGCTGTATGCCAACCAGGCGGCGTATCAGAACGGACTTCCGGCAGAGGCCTTCGCCCGGGCGGACGGGACGCGGCTGGTCGTGGACACCAAACAGGGAAGCAAATACCTGGTGGTCCTGGCCAATTATCCCGACCCGGGTTTCAACCTCTCGGATCCGCTGGACCCGGACAACCTGCGCCACCCTATCCGGACGGAGACCTGCACGCTGGACCAGATGGAATCGGAAGGATTCCTGATGCGGGGGCTACCGGGACAGACCACCCTTGCAGACGGCCGCGCCCTGACGGTCAACGTCGTCCGGAGCATCGCCAAGGTGACGGTGGAAAAAATCTCGAACAACCTGACGGAACCCGGCTGGAGCGGATATCCCGTCCAACTTTCCCGGGTGTTCCTGCTGAACGGCGTCGGCCGCGTGATTGCGGGAATCGGCAGCAGCACCCCGGGCATCGGGGATTATTTCAACTGCTCCGCCCGCTACTCCCCTGCCGCCGGGCCTTATCCGGATTTCGGCCAGATGGAAGCGCCCGCCCTGGCCGAGGCGTCGCCGGAAGTCTCCATCCCGGCCCAGGGGAGTTATACCCGGCCCATTACGCTCTATACGGCACCGAATCCCGCGACGGCGTCCCCGGAGACCAGCCTGGACGCCCTGATGGGCGCAGACGGCTGGACACCTCGCCGCTCCAGGCTCGTGCTGGAGTGCATCATCAACGGCTGCCGGTGCTACTATCCCATCCTTCTCCCTATCCTGAAAGAAAACACCTGCTACCGGATTACGGAAATCCGCCTGAACCACTTCGGATCGGATTCTCCGGATATTCCCGTCCGCTTCGTCTCCATGATGGTCTCGGCGCAAGTGACGGACTGGGACGGCAGGACAATCGACGAAACGATATGAACCCGAACATGAAACGCAACCTTCTTCTCTTTTTGGCACTGCTATGTACCCTGCCCGCTTGCGAAAGGATGGCCCCCGAGCCAAGCGGAACGATGCCGGATACGCCCACCGCGTGGAGCATCCGGACCGATCGGGAAACGACCAAGGCCTATACCCTTTCTTCCCTGGAATCCGCCGCCAAAGGATTCCGCTTCGCCCTGTACGACAGCGAGACCGGGCATCTGCTGTACACCGGCCAGAGCAACGACAGCGATGTCTTCGAGCCTCCGGTGGACCTTCTGCGAAGCGGACGCCGTTACCACTGGTACTTCCTGGCCGGAGGCATCGCCCATACCGACGGCGGAAGGGTCACGCCGGAATTCCCCGAGCAGGCGGCCGATGTCCCCGGGATGGTCTATACCTGCCCGGACCTGGCGGAGAGCCAGCGGCAGTACGGACTGGACAAGGCCGGCTGCCTGCCGGAAATGACCCCGGAAGAGGCCGACAGGCAGGACGGTTACGAAGACGGCATCGTCACAATCCCCCTGGAATGCCTGTGGAGCAAGGTCAGCCTGCGTCTCGACCCGTCGTGCATATCCGCCATGGATATCGCCCTGAGCGGTGTCACGGCCGGGCCGGGATGCCAGGTGTTCCGTCCTTTCGACCCGGCGGGCAGCCGGGCAGGCAGCGTCTCCGACATGGGGAGCATCCTCTCGCCCGAGACCTTGACGGATAATCAGCGGAACGGGCTGGAACCCATCGTTTTATACTTCCCGGAAAACCGGCTCGGCCGGCTGCTGCCGGACAACCGGGACCCCTACGCCAAAACTCCGGAAGTCGTCGAGGCCGCCTCCAGCGGCAAGGGCGGGCTGCTGAACTGCCTGACGCTGTCCTGCGATATCTCGTCGGCCTATGGGGTCCATGGCGACGGCGTGTACCGGATCTGCCTGGGAGAAGACAACATCCGGGATTTCAGCCTGATACGCAACACTTGCTACAACCTGACCGTCCATCCCACCGAGGACGGCCTGTACCTGGATGTCTGGAAGTCAGACTTTACTTTGGAGGATACCCGCAGCCTGTCGGTGGAAGGGGTTCGCGGATACCGTCTCGACGGGATGTACGGCCCCGAACTCAGCACCGGGTCCAGCGTCCTGGCCGAGCGGGGAAAGACCTGCTATGCCTTTGTCCGATATGCCCATGACGGCGGCACCGGAGCGGACTACACCTGCGCCCAATACGGAGCGTCCCAGGGCTGGGACATCACCTCCGAAAGCCGCCAGGCGCTGGCTGATGCGGGCATCAGCGTCACCCTCGAAAAAAGGATCCCTTTCATCACCTATTCCGGCGGGTTGAACATCTGGGATGAAAGCACGTACGGGACCCTGGCTAATTCCAGCGCGACCTATTCGGGCGTCGTGCCCTATGGAAGCAGTTGGGAAGCGTATCTGCTGCTTTCCGCCGGGGTGGACCTGCCGGAGAACCGGATGATTCCGGTCACCGTCCAAACCTTCGACGGCAAGCACCAGGCCGCGCTGACCGTGCATACGTCGAGCCTGGGCGACCTGGTGCTCGAAGGGCTGGAGAACACCTGCTATGTCGGCCAGAAAGGCAGCCTGCGTGCCACCCAGCTCCCTACCGGCTACACGAAGGCCCGCTTCACCGTACCCGCCGCCTCCGCCGGGCGGCTGCTGGTGTCCCCTTTGGACGACCGCAGCTGCTCCGTCTCCCTGATCGGAAGCGGGATGGGCGAGGTCAACGTCGCGCTATGGAACGGCAACACCTGGGTCAGTACGGATCCGCTCACCGGAAAGCCCTATAAAACAGCCATATCCATCCTGGCGCCTGTCCTGAAGGCAAGTCCGGCTGAAGTGGAGCTCTACGCGGACGGAACGCCCGTGCCTTTCACGACGGACTACTATACCTCGGACAACCGCCTGCTTCCCGTCACATCGGGGAGTGCGCCGGGCGGTCTGGCCCTGGACCCGGCCCTGTATGCAACCTACCTCGCCCCGACCTTCACCTTTTCCAACACGCTGGGAGAATTCCTGAATCCGGGGACCGGGACAGCCACCGGACTGACCTCGTTATCCGTGCAGCGGCTGACCTCCCGGGCGAACGGCAGCAGCATCGAGCCCTATTACGGGACCCTGCAGCCGGCCACGGTAACGGTCCGGGCACGGAACTGTTCCGCCGTACAGCCGGCCCACATCGGTGTCCGTGTCCTGATTCCTTTCGAAGGCCTGGGCGAAGAGACCTTTTTCGGCATCGTGACCAACCACAGCCTGGACCGTTTCCAATATACTTTCAAGGTGGCGCCCCAGTCCGTCCTGGTGGGCGAAACCCTTCCGGGCCCGGCCTTTACCGGCGTTGCCCCGCAGCAGGTCACCCTCTCGGCGGCAGACTGCGACCTGGCTTTCAGCCTGGCGGAAAACGGCAGACTGACGACCACGGCCCGCAGTACCGGTACGCCCGCGGCGGGACGGTATCCGCTGCAGGCTACGCTGACGAACCGGGTCTCGGGAGAGTCCCTGACCCGCTCCGTAGGCTATGTGGAATGCTATCTCCCGGGATGCCTGCACGCCACGGCGAAGGCGCCGATGGAGGATGGCTGGATCTACAACCCGGCGGTATTCGGAAGCTATGTCCGGCGCAAAGCGGCGGGCATCCGGGCCGGCATATCCGTGGAAGGACAGGGCGGAACGGCCTCCGAGGGCATGCAACGGCTTCGTACGGCCCTTTGGAATACCGCATTCCTGGATTTCACGGGCCTGCCCGAGCGATTCAGCAATGCCTGGCGATACGACGCCGCCTACAACCCGGACTACGCGCAAAACTGGTACATGACCGCAACGCCGGTGTATGTCGATCTGAACTATGCGCTCACGCCCGGCGGGACGCCGATGGATCCGCTGTCCGATCCGGTAGCCATCCTGGACAAGACGGAAACCATCAACGATATGTCCACCCTGATGGTCCGCTCTTTTTCCAGCAAGTTCCAGCCGCAGGCCGACCCCAGGCCGCAATACCATGCCGTGTGGTGCCTGCACCCGGGAACGGCCATCCTGCAGCGCTGGCAGGACATGAAAGATGAGGACCCGGCCCGCTTCCCGGACAACAACGCCTGCTTCCGTCACGAGAACCAGCCTTCCGTACGGATTGAGCCGGGTGCCCTGGACGGACAGTTGCCCAGCCGGGATTCCGGCGGATACCGCTTCTACTACCTGGACAGCGAGACGACCGGAAGTCTGGGGATCCCCTACTACCTGCTCGCCGCCGGGCTGTCCGGCAATCCCGATCCCTGCCTATGGACGTCCATTGACATCCAGGGATTCTAAATGAATGGAGCGCCTGTTTTGAAATGTTTTAGCAAGACCCCTGTTTTTCAATTTAAAATATTTAAAAAAGTATGCGCGATTAAGGATAATATTTATTATATTTGCGAGAACTATCACTTGCAAATCAATGAAAAGGAACATTCTAGTCATTTTGGCGACAATGACCCTTTCACTCCTGCCAGCCGCGGCACAGTCCATCCGCATTACGGGAACGGTGCAAAGCGAGCAAGGCCCGGAGGCCGGCGTTGTCGTTATGGTGCAAGGCTCTTCAACGGCCACCTCAACAGGCCTGGACGGCCAGTATTCCATCCAGGCCGACAAAAACGCCGTACTTGTCTTCTCCATGGTCGGATTCAAGCAAGCCGAAGAACCCGTTGCCGGGCGAAACCGCATCGATGTCCTCCTGGAGCAGGACCGGACGCTCCTTGACGAAGTCGTCGTCATCGGGTACGGTACCCAGCGGAAGGAATACCTGATCGGATCCGTCTCCCAGGTCACCGCGAAGGACATCATGAAGGCCCCGGTGACCAATGTGCAGAATATGCTCACGGGACGGTTGGCCGGTATGACGAACATCCAGACCAGCGGAACGCCGGGAGATGATGCCACGCGCATGCTCGTCCGCGGTATTTCGACCTTCAGCGGAGATTCGGCGCCCCTGTGCATCGTGGACGGGGTGGAGCGCCCCTTCACCTACCTGAACCCCAGTGACATCGCATCCGTGTCCGTGCTGAAGGATGCCGCCACCGCCGCCATCTACGGCGTACGCGGAGCCAACGGCGTCATCATCATCACGACCAAGAGCGGCGTCACCGGCAAACCCCGGGTCGCCTACGACGGGTCCGCCACCTTCACCCGGAACACCGCCGTCCCGCAGTTCTGCAACGCCGAGCAGTACATCTACTACCACAACCTGGCGATGGAACTCGACGGTCAGCAGCCCTACTGGACGGAAGAAGTGCTCGGGAAGCTGCGGGACATGGGCCTGCTCTCCGACGTCAACCACCTGGATGAAATCTACAAGCCCTTCGGCTTCACCCACCAGCACAACCTGTCGCTGAGCGGTGGCAACGAAAGGATCCGCTACTACACCAGCATCGGTCTGATGAACCAGGACGGTATCCTCAAATGCACGGATTTCCAGCGCTATAACTTCCGTTCCAACGTCGAAGCGCACCTGGCGGAAGGCCTGATCGTCGGCTTGAACGTAGGCGGGAACTATTCCGTCCGGAACAAGCCGGGATACAGTTTCGCCACCGGATATGACGACCAGGGCTCCACCCGCCCGGCGGAATTCAGCCCGATCACCCAGGCCTACTACGCCATCCCCCTGCTCCCCTCCTACACGCCGGCGGGGCACGAGGACCTGTACCGGCCCGGCCTGGCCATCGGCTTCACGAACGGTACCTACACCCGCACGCCGCTGTCCGCCCTGCAGGATTCCGGATTCCAGCAGCAGAAGCGCTACAATGCGGAGCTGTCCGGAAAAGTGGAATATTCCTTCGACGCCATCAAGCCCCTGCAAGGCCTGAAAGCCGGCATCTTCATTTCCTATGACTACGGTGCCACATACGACCGCAATTATATGTCGCCCTTCGACCTGTACGGCCTCAGCGCGGCCGACCTGGTCACCGGGAACATCACCCTCAAGCCGATGATCTCGATGGGTATCTCCGAGCGGAACTTCAACAAGTCCTCCTCCTGGAGCTGGAAGATGAACATCCGCCCGCAGATCGACTACAACCGGACCTTCGGCAAGCACACCATAGGCTTCACGGCCCTGTTCGAGCGCCGCAAGATCTATGGCGATACGATGACGGGTTACGGACGGGGATATTTCGACGACGACCCGCTGGACATCTCCCTGGCCATGGACCACAGCTCCACCCCGGCGTCCGGCTCCTATGACCTGTCCGGTTCCGCCGGTTTCGCCGAGCGTCTCAGCTACTCCTACGCGGAGCGCTACCTGCTGGAGGTGACCATGCGCGAAGACGCCACCTACAAATTCGCACCGGAAAACCGCTGGGGCTTCTTCCCCTCCGTCGCCCTGGGCTGGATCGTCTCGAAGGAAAACTTCATGAAGGACCTCTCCTGGTTGGATTTCCTGAAGCTGAAGGCCTCCTACGGCATCCTGGGCGATGACAACATCGACGCTTACATGTGGCTGCGCACCTATTTCGCCAGCAACAACCGCGACAACGGCTTCGTCCTGGGCGGCAGTTCCCAGACGGCGCTGTACAGCAAAAACTATGTCCATCCGGACCTGACCTGGTCGCAGACCTACACCTGGAATACGGGCTTCGAGACCCGGCTGCTGAACAACAAGCTGACCGTGGATTTCGATTTCTTCTACAAGTTGACCAACCGCATCCTGGAAAGGGATTCGCTGGGCACCTACGCACCGTCCCTGGGCGGGAACTACCCGACCTGGATCAACAGCGGCCGCATGGACAACCGGGGATTTGAACTAACCCTCCGCCACGACAACTGGTTTGCCAACGGAATCACCTATTCCGTCACCGGCATCCTGTCCTGGTCCCGCAACCGAATCCTGTCCCGCCGCATCAGCGACAACCACCCGTCCTACCGGGCCATCCTCGGACAGCCGATCGGCAGCCAGTACGGCTTCCATGCCCTGGGCTTCTTCCAGACCCGGAAGAGGTGGAGAACTATCCGACCGCGCCCAGCGGCTGGGTGGAAGAAGGTGACCTGATGTACGAAGACATCAACGGCGACGGCCGGATCAGTTCCGACGCCGACTACATCAAGATCGGCCGCAGCCCCATCCCGGAGATGACCTTCTCCCTCAACCTGGAGGCCGGATACAAGGGACTTACCCTTTCCGCCCTCTTCCAGGGCGCCGCGCTGTGCGACTACTCCCTGTCCGGAGCCTACAACAACACCACGGACAACACCATCTTCACCCGCGCTTTCTACGGCAGCGGCAACTCGGTGCTCTACCTGGTGGAAGACGCCTGGCGCCCCGACAACCGGGATGCCAAGTATCCCCGCCTGCGTGCGACGACCAACGCCAACAACGCCTGGGCTTCGGACTGGTGGATTGTCAACGGCAGCTACCTCCGTCTGAAGAACCTCCAGCTGACCTACGCGCTGCCCAAACGGGTGACGCAGGCCTTGCGCATGGGTGGAATCAGCGTCTATCTGGCTGGTACAAACCTGTTTACGCTGAGCCACTTCAAGTATCTTGACCCGGAGAACCCCGGCGTCAACAACGGCTATTACCCGCAGCAGAAGACCTACAGTCTCGGCGTCAACCTCACCTTTTAAGCGACCGCCTTATGAAACCGAACATGGATATATTTGACAGCATGAGAGCTTCCATCAAATGGATTTGGAGCCTGGCGGCTACCGCCTTGCTGGCCGGAGCCTGCTCCGATGTCCTGAACATCGACCCGACCCAGTCCTACCGGGCGGAAATCGCCTTCAAGGACGAGACGACCCTGGACCATTACATCTATGGCTTCTACATGTATCTGAAAAACAACGTCGAGCAGTTCAACTCGAACGCCACGACCTATACGGACTGCTACTCCGATATCATGAAGAGCGGCTCCTGGGACCAGTCCAACCACGGATACAACCGGGCCATCCTGTCGGAATCCTCCTTCTCTTCGCAGAATGCCGGCAGTTTCGAATGCTGGGCCGACGCCTACACGATGATCCGCCGCATCAACGAATTCCTGCATGACCTTCCGGCCAACCGGAGCCGTTTCGATGCGAACTACATCAACGTCCGCGAAGCGGAAGCCCGCTTCGTGAGGGCCTTCGCCTATTACAAACTGCTGCGCGTCTATTCCCGCTGCGTCCTGCGCACCGAACTGGACGGCCCCGAGCAGAACGACAAACCGCTTTCCACACCGGAAGCCTGCTGGAAATTCGTCAACGACGAGCTGAGCTGGTGCGCCGAAAACCTGCCGGAGACCCCGGTCACCACGGGCAGGCTGTACAAAGCCGCCGCGTACGGCATGTTGTCCCGCTGCGCCCTGTATGCCGAGCAGTGGCAGATGGCCATCGACGCCGCGGATGCCTGCAAGGAGCACGGCGCCGACCTGATGCCCAACTATGCGGACGTCTTCGCGCTTTCGCACTGCGTAGAGAACCTCATTTCCATCGACTTCACCAAGGACGGCGTCGTCTCCCACCGGGCCGACCTATTCTTCCGCCCCTCCGGCGACAGCCCCTACCACAAGAACCTGAAGCTGTTCAGCCACATGGGACCGACCAGCGAATTGGTGGACGAGTACGAAATGGCCGACGGCACGCCCTTCGACTGGACGACCCACGGCAGCGACCCCTATACCGGCCGCGAACCGCGTTTCTACGCCTCCATCCTCTATAACGGCGCCACCTGGGAAGGACGGACCATCGAGACCTTCCGGGGCGGCACGGATGCCCGCCAGGACTACCGCAACACCGGCGCCGCCGAATCGACGGTCACCGGCTACTACCTGCGCAAGTTCATCACGGAGAATGAAACGGCCTGGGAGACGATGGGCAGCAGCCACTTCGGCACGCACCTGCGCTATGCCGAGGTCCTGCTCAACAAAGCCGAAGCCTATGCCCGCCTGAACAAATATACGGAATCCATGGACGCCCTCAACGAGGTCCGCCGCAGGGTCGGACTTCCGGACAGGAGCGCCTCCGACGAGGAGACCGCCATGGGCTATATCCGCCACGAAAGGATGGTCGAACTGGCCGGCGAAGGCTTCCGCTTCTGGGACCTGCGCCGCTGGAAGCTGGGGGTGGAAGTCCTCAACGACAAGGCCATGCACGGGGTCGATATCGTCCGCAATGACGACGGGACCTTCACCTATACCCAGGTGGAAATCGACGGCGGATCCAAACGCATCTTCCACGAAAGATACTACGCCTTCGCCATTCCGGAATCGGAACGGACGAACAACAATGCCATTGATTTGTCAGACAACAATCCCGGTTGGTAAGCCATGAAAAAGATCTTGAACATACTCCTGACCGCAGCCCTGGCGGCACTCATGCCCGGCTGCGCCAAACCCGACGCGGAATTCCTCCACGACGACTGCACGGTCAAAGCCATCTATATGGTCAGCGTGCTGTCCGGAGCCCAGATACCCGGCGACATCGACGACGAGGCCGGCACCATCCGCTTCACCATTCCCAAGGCGGACCGTAAGAAATGGCAGGATGACGAAGGCTTCGTCACCCGGGTCAAGCTGCGCGCCACCATCCCCTACGACGCCGTCATCACGCCGTCCCTGCTTGGACAGAAAGACCTGATCAACATCGAAGAGCCGGTGGAAATCACGGTCACCGCCACCCAGACGGGACGGACGAAGACCTACAACATGAAAGCGGCATTCTCCAGACATTGACAACATAAAATACTAACGACATGAAAAAGATTTTGACTGTATTCGCAGCGATCGCCATGCTCGGCATGGTATCCTGCCAACCCGAGTCCAAACCGGAAGGCACGGACGACCCTTCCAAAGACTCCCCCAGCTCCCAGGACCCGACCCCGTCGGATGACCCGTCCAAAGAACCGGAAGCCCCCAAGAGCACGGAATGCCGTCTGCTGGCCCTGAAAGCCATCGTCGGCTCCAACCAGGCTGTCGGCACGCTGTACACCGACGAAGACGTCCCCGAATACGAATTCGTCTATGGCGAGGATGAAATCGACAACTTCAAGGCCGCCCGGCTGGTCGCTACCATATCCGAAGGCGCGACGACCAACATCGAAGAGAATGAGACCTATGACCTCATCGCCGGTCTGACCATCACCGTGACCGCCGAGGACGGCAAGACGAAACGCGAGTATGCCGTCACCAGCATCGAAGGCGTATTCGAGACCTTCTGCGACCAGGTCTGGGCCCGCACCGCCACCCAGGCGAACTGCACCAGCCTGAACAACGCCAACACCAGCGGCCCTATCGTGGCCTTCGCCGGTGTGGACAAGATTGTCTATGTCGATGGTACCGTGGTCGATCTCGAATCCGCGGAAAAAGTCGGCACCCTCAACATGGAAGGCTGCAAGAGCGACAATTTCTTCAACATCTCCAACGACATCAACGGCATCGTCATCGCCGCCGCTTCGCCGGAAGCCCCGGGCGACGATATCCAGAGCTACTACCTGTATGCCTGGCTGGACGGTTATGACAAGGCCCCTACCCTGGTCTATGAGCAGGAAAACGAAGGTCCTGTCGGCGGCGGTGCCTACCGCTACTTCTCCTGCGGCGGAGATATCTTCGGCGACTTCGTCTTCAACTACATCTCCGGAGCGGGCGAAGCTCCCGTCCTGCACAATGTCTTCGTCGTCAAGGACGGCGACTTTGAAGGTGTCCAGTGGAATGAATTCTACAGCGAATACAAGCGTGCGGACGGCAACTGGGGCCAGATGATCTCCCCGGCCTCCGGCGACCCGAACGACTGGTGGTTCATCGGCGACTCCCATGGCAACAACGAAGGTTATCACGTCTATTCCCGCAAGGGCCTCGACGGCGAGGACAAGGTCCTCTTCGGCCAGGTGGTGGACCTGGGTTACGGCTATGCCGACCTGGAGGTCAACAACCAGTACGGCAACTATTCCGCGGGCAACGTGCGCGGCTTCTCCTTCCACGGAAAGGCCTACGTCGTCGCCAGCACCACGGGCTGGCCTGACACCTATGTCACCGTCCAGTCTGCCGATCCGGAAGACCCCATCCACTATCTGATGGAGACCAAGCAGTACGCGTATGCGCAGTGCGCCCCTTCCGCCGCTTATGTCTATGACGCAGAAACGGATACGGGACATATCGTCATGGTGACCGCCGGGCACGACTCCCATGTGCCTCAGTATGTCGTCCGTTATGACGTCACCCGTGAAGTCCTGTAGGATGAAAAGAATCTGGATGCTATTGACCCTGGGCGTGCTCCTTGCGGGATGCACGCCCCAGGGTACCGTTACTCCGGAACCGACCCCGGCGGAGCAGTCCGCGGACCCGGTGAGCGAAGATCCCGTCAGCGAGGACCCCGTCAGTGAGGACCCGGTGAGCGAAGACCCCGTCAGCGAGGACCCCGTCATTCCCGAGGGGAATGAAAAGGACATGCAGATGTGGATCAGCGCCACGGTCAACTGGAACCGGCTGCGTACGCCGCAGCTCATCGGTAAAGTCCTGGACCAGATCAAGGAAGTGGGGCTGAACGAGGTGATCGTCGAAGTGAAAATGATGGAAGGCGGCACCTGCTACCCCAGCGAACTGATGCCCCAGCTGATCACCCACAACCGGGCCGACCACAACTTCGATTACCTGCAGGTGTTCATCGATGAATGCCGGAAAAGGGACCTGAAAATCGGTGCGGCGCTGACCGTGTTCCCGACCTGGGGACTGGGCGAATCCTACAAGTACAAGGACTCGATGTTCGAGGACAAGTATTGCCAGGAGCTCCTGTCCAACAAGGGATTGACCGACATCCGGGACAACCCGTCTTCGGGGATCTTCGGCTTCCTCAACCCAGTCTATCCCGAGGTGCGCGCCATGGTCATGGACCTGTGCGAAGAAGTGGTGAGCAAGTATGACATCGACGCCCTCGTGCTGGACTATTGCCGCTGGCAGGATTACCATTCCGACTTCTCCGAAGCCTCCCGGAAGGCCTTCGAGGCCTATTACGGAAGCCCGGTGGAGAATTTCCCGGACTGCGTGATGTACTTCGACGAGAACAACGGCGAGCTTTACGGCGAGCTGTTCAATCCCTGGATGGAGTGGCGTGCCTCGGTCATCCAAGGCTATGTCAAGGAAATCAACGAGCGGGTCAAGGCGATCAAGCCCGATGTCAGCCTGGAATACTGGGCCGGCTCCTGGGTCAGCTTCGCCACGGGACAGAACTGGGGTTCCCAGACCCGGAACTGGTCCAAGAGCAACTGGTGGGCGACGGAGAATTTCTACAAGACCGGATTCGCCGACTACCTGGACGTCTTCCAGAACGGCGCCTATGTCAGCGTCCTGGCCGACTATCTGAACTGGCTCGCGACCGGAAAATACCGGGTCAACGGAGCCTGCAAGCATTACGCCACCTTCTCCGATGCGGGCAACAAAGTCAATGTGGAAAGCTTCATCTATGAAGGACTGATGCGTTGCGACGGCCTGATGGTCTTCGAGCTTTGCCACACGACGACAGGCCACTACTGGGATGCCATCAAGAAGGGCATCGAAAGGGCCAAGATCAACGGCTGCGCCTTTATTCCCGAAGGGGAATAGGCGGCCTTATAAACATGAAAAGGGATGGTCACACCACGTGGCCATCCCCTTTTTATGCGATTGTGGTTTAGCTGACGAACTGGTTTTTCAGCAGACCGATCTTGGCGTCCGCATCTTCGCCGGCCGCGCCGAAGTAGAACTTGATTTTCGGCTCCGTACCCGAAGGACGGACGGAGACGACGTCGCCGGCCTCGTCGAAGAACTGCAGGACATTGGAAGAAGGCAGCCCGGTCGCTTCCGTATCCAGATAATCGATGACCTTGACCACCGGAGAGCAGACCAGTTCCTTGGGCGGATTGGCCCGCATGTCCTTCATGATCTGCTGGATCTCCTCGGCGCCGCTCTTGCCCTTGCGCACCAGGGACACCAAGCCTTCCTTGCGGTATCCGTACCGGGCATAGATTTTCTGCATCAGCTGGTAGAGGGTCATCCCCTGCTCCGCAGCCCAGGCCGCGCATTCCGCCACCATGCAGCAGGAAATCGGGGCGTCCTTGTCGCGGACGAATTTGCCCACGTTGAAGCCGTAGCTTTCCTCGCCGCCGCAGATGAACTCGCCTTTCCCCTCCTGGCGGCGCACCACGTCGGCGATATACTTGAAGCCGGTCAGGACATCATAGCACTTCACGCCGAAACTTTCCGCGATCTGCCGGATCAGCTCGGTGGTCACGATGGTTTTGACGACATATTGCGAGCCGTTCAGACGGCCGAGTTCCTTCCAGCGGTTCAGGATATACCAGGTCAGCATGGCGCCCGTCTGGTTGCCGTTCATCAGCACCATATTCCCGTCGTTGTCCCGCACGGCGATGCCCATCCGGTCCGCATCCGGGTCGGTGGCCATCACGATGTCCGCACCCTCGCGGTCCGCCACCTCGATGGCCATCTTCAGGGCCGACGCCTCCTCGGGATTCGGAGACTGGACCGTCGGGAAATCCCCGTCGCTGATGTCCTGCTCCGGGACATGGATGATGTTCTTGAATCCCAGGCGGTCCAGGGCTTCCGGCACGATGCGCACGCCGCAGCCGTGCAGCGGGGTATAGACGATCTTGAGGTCGCTGTGCTTGGCGCGGGCCTCGGGCGAAAGCATCAGCCCGAGCACGTCGCGGAAATAGGCCTCGTCGATATCCCGGCCCATCAGTTCGATTTCGCCGCACTCGTCTCCGGGCTGGAAACGCACCTGCGAAGGGTCGGTGATCTTGGCCACCTCGGCCACGATTTCCTTATCGACCGGCGAAATGATCTGGGCACCGTCGGACCAGAACACTTTGTAGCCGTTGTATTCCTTGGGGTTGTGCGAAGCCGTGATCATCACGCCGGCCACGGCCTGCTTGGCGCGGACAGCGTAGCTCAGCAGCGGAATCGGCCGGATATTCTCGAACAGGAAGACATGCAGCCCGTTCGAACAGAGGACGTCCGCGGTGATCTTGGCGAAGAGCTTGCTGTTGTTGCGGCTGTCATAGGAGATGCAGACGCGCAGGTCCTCCCCTTCCACATGCGATTTGATATAATTGGCCAGGCCCTGGGTCGCCATGCCCACGGTATAGCGGTTCATGCGGTTCGTCCCGACCCCCATGATGCCGCGCAGGCCGCCGGTGCCGAATTCGAGGTTGCGGTAGAATGCGTCTTCAAATCCGGCCGGGTCGTTGTTGCGAAGCTCCAGGATCTTACATTTGGTCTCGGGATCGAAGTCCCCTTCCAGCCATTTTTTGGCCACTTCATTAAAATCGAGCGACATAGTGTAATCGTTTAATCATCCTTGCAAAGATACGTAAAATTCATTAAATTTGTAGGGTTAACTGATTTTATTATGGAACCCAACAGCATCCGTAGCATAGACATCGTCCTGCTGATTATCGCAGTGCTCCTTTTGGTATTGTGGATCGTCAATCTCGTCCGGCTTTCCCTGGCCCGTGCGCAGGTCCGCAAGCGCAATGAAAGAATCTGGAACCTGTATCGCGACCATGCCGCCATGCGGCAGCGGCTGCGCCGGGAAACGGACTTGCGCGAAAAGGCGGAAGACGACCTGCTCAGCGCCCGGGCCGCCAATGACGCCCTCGTCGGAAGACCCGTGGAAAGCGGGACGGTGGAAGCCCCGCAGCCTGACCTGCGGGCACGCCTGGACGACGCCATGCAGACCAGCCACCGCTACCTGCGGGCCTCTTTCGGCCGGGATGACCTGGCCGAGCTCATCCATGTGGACAAAAAGGAAATCGACGCCCTGTTCAAAGACGGCTCCCCGGCCGACTATATCGCCGCCTGGCGCCTGGACTACGCCATCGCCCTGATGCAGGACGAGCCGGTCAAGGACACGGCCACGCTGGCGTCGGAAAGCGGCTTCCCGTCGGAAAAGGCGCTGGACCGGACCTGCCGCAACCGGCTGTCCATGTCCTTCGAGGAGTTGCGCAATGCTATGAATTTGTAACGATTTTAGCGCAATCATTTCCATATTTCAAGAAAATATACTAATTTCGTGGCATAATTAAAACCATTGCACATGGAGATACGAAATGCTGTCGCCGGCACCCTCGAATCCGGCGACATTCTGATACAGATAGCCCCTGCCAGCGGCGAGGGTCTGCACATCGAGCTTGACAGCTCAGTGCAGGCACAGTTCGGCCGGCAGATCCGCCATCTCATCCAAGAGACCCTTTCGGGCCTGGGAATCCAACAAGCCGATGTCAAAGCCACGGACAAGGGGGCGCTCGACTGCACCATCCGGGCCCGTGTCACGGCCGCGGCGGTACGCGCAACCGGGAAAGACGTATGGAAAGACTGAGAAGAACCATGATGTTCGTTCCGGGCAACAACCCCGGAATGATGGCGGACGCCCATATCTACGGTCCGGATTCGATCATGCTGGACCTGGAGGACTCCGTGACGATGGCCGAAAAGGACGCGGCCCGTCTGCTGGTACACAACGCCCTGAAATCCATTGACTACGGCGATACGGAAATGGTGGTGCGGATCAATCCGCTCAGCACCCCCTACGGCCGCAAGGATGTGGAAGCCGTGGTCAAGGCCGGCGTGGATGTTATCCGTATGCCCAAGACCGAGACCGCGGACGAGGTCCGGGAGTTGGAGGCCGAAATCGTCAAGGTCGAGGAAGAACTCGGCTGCGTCGGCCGCACCCAGATCATGGCGGCCATCGAGAGCGCCCTGGGCGTGGTCAACGCCTATGCCATCGCCACCGCGTCGAAGCGGATGATGGGCATCGCCCTCGGCGCCGAGGACTATTCGGCCAACCTCAAGACCCAGCGCACGCCGGGCGGAGCGGAACTGCTCCTGGCCCGTGAGCAGATTGTCGTGGCGGCCCGCGCCGCCGGCATCGCCTGCTTCGACACGGTCTATTCCAACCTCGACGACATGGAGACCTTCCGCAAAGAGGTGGAACTGATCAAGACGCTGGGATTCGACGGGAAATCCATCATCAACCCCCGTCAGATCGAGGTCGTGAACGACGTGTTCGCGCCCACCCAGAAAGAAATCATCAAGGCGCGCACGATCCTCGCCGCCATCCGTGACGCCCAGGCCAAAGGCTCGGGCGTCATCGCCGTCAACGGCAAGATGGTGGACCGTCCGGTGGTCATCCGCGCCGAACGCACCATAGCCCTGGCCATCGCATCCGGCATTATTTCCAAGGAGGAACTGCAATGAGAAACAGCAAAGTCACAAGTCTCGAGGAGGCCATCCGCCGCAGCGGACTGCGCGACGGCATGACCATCAGCTTCCACCACCATTTCCGGGGCGGAGACAAAGTCGTCAACCTGGTGGTCGCGCAACTGGCAGAAATGGGCTTCAAGGACCTTCATCTGGCCGCATCCAGCCTCTCGGACGTCCATGCCCCCCTGATCGAACATATCCGCAACGGCGTCATCACCCGGATTTCCACATCCGGCCTGCGCGGAGAGCTCGCCAATGAGATCTCCCACGGCTTGATGAAGGAGCCGGTGGTCTTCCGCAGCCACGGCGGCCGGG
>JAFUWX010000109.1 GCA_017471025.1 Bacteroidales bacterium | reverse complement strand
GTGCTCAAGGATGCCGCCGCCCTGGCCATGTACGGGGTACGGGGTGCGGACGGCGCCGTGCTGATCACCACCCGGCGGGGCGGCAGCCAGCCTTTCCGCCTGCGTGCCGGCTACCGTTTCGGCCTCCAGACACCGACCGGCGTCCCGGCGATGGCCTCCCCCGTAGAATTCGCCCAGGCGCTGAATGAGGCCCGCGCCGCAGACGGCCTGACACCGGCCTATTCCGCCTCGGACATCGCTTCCGTCGCGGACGGGTCGAACACCCTGATCCCGACCGCCGACTGGCAGGCGCTGATGCTCCGCCGCATCGGTTTCGCCCACGACGCCCACCTGTCCATCGACGGATCGACGAAGGCCACCCGCTACTATGTCTATGCGGACTACCGCAGCAACCGCGGTTTCCTGCGCAACACCCGGCTCACCCCGGACCTCAATACCCAGGCGGAGTATTATTCCCTGAAACTGCGCTCCAACCTGGACATCGACATCACCCGCTACACCAAGCTCATTATCGGCCTGTCCGCCCGGCTCCAGCAGGAACAGGGCCCGCAGTCCGGCCTGGACCTGACGAAGATGTATGCGGCCCCGACCCTGGGCATCCCCGTACAATACATGGGTTCATGGACCCGGACGACCTTGTACGACAACCCGGTGGGCGCCATCCTCGGCACCGGCAACAACATCCGCTTCGGCCGCAGCCTCTCCGGCGACGTGGCCATCCGGCAGAGCTTCGGAATGTGGGTCCCGGGCCTTGGCGCGGAAGTGCGGATCGCCTACGACAATGCCGCCACCATCTCGGACCGGAAGAGTTTCGAATACACCTGGCTGGCCCTGACGCCCCGCTATGACGCCTCCGGCAACATCAGCGACTACGCCCTCTCCCAATACGGCAACGACACGGAAATCGCCTTCGCCACCTGGCTGAACAGCCAGTACATGCGGCTCACGGGCTGGGCGCGCATCTTCTGGGACGGCAGTTTCTCCGGCCACAACATCCACACGGCCCTGATTGCCAGCCGGGACGCCCGGAAACTCTCCGGCGCCGGCAACTCCTTCAAGCACCACGACTTCATCTTCGCCCTGGACTATGACTACCAGGGACGGTATCTGCTGAATGTGACCCTCTCCGAGTCCGCCTCCAGCCTGCTGGCCACCGGAGACAAATACCGCTTCTATCCCGCCGCATCCCTGGGCTGGGTGCTCACCCGCGAGCCTTTCATGCAGGGCGTGCGCGGCATCGACCTGCTGAAAATCCGGGCTTCCGCCGGCCTGACCGGCATGGACGCCAACCTCGAATACGACATGGACAAACAGTTCAACGGGGCGGGACAGAGCTATATCTTCATGCTGCCGAACAGCCTGAACGGTTCCCGCGAAGGCGACCTGCCTTCCGTCGGCATCCGTCCCGAGACCGAGTTCAAGGCTAATGTAGGCCTGGATTTCGCCTTCCCCTTCGGCCTGAGCGGATCGGTGGACGGCTTCCTGAACCGCCGCAGCGGCCTGCGTACGGAAGCCGCCAATGCCGTGTCCGGCGTACTGGGCATCGGCCTGTCCGACACCTTCACCGGCGCCGTAAGCGGCCGGGGCGTGGAAGTAGCCCTGCGCTGGCAGCGGCGTTTCGGCGACTGGACCGCCGACCTGGGCGGCAACCTCTCCTTTGTCCGGACGCGGATCGACTACATCGAGGAAGAATACCGGCCTGACGCCTACCAGTATCAGCAGGGCGGCAGCCTGAACCGGATTTTCGCCCTGGAAAGCGACGGTTTCTACCAGGCCTCCGATTTCAATGCCGACGGCACCCTGCGCAGCGGCCTGCCGGTCGCGACCTTCGCCACCGGACTGAAGCCGGGCGACGTGAAATACAAGGACCTCAACAACGACGGACGCATCGACAACTACGACTACACCTGGCTCTCCACGCCTACGGTGCCGGAGCTGTACTACGGATTCCAGATCGGCCTCTCGTGGCGGAACATCGGCCTGCAGGCCTGGTTCCAGGGCACGGGCGACTGGCTGGCCGTCACCGACCTGGCCCATATCTACCAGCCGCTCTACGGCGGGGACAAGAATGTCTCGCAGTATTACCTGCAGAACCGCTGGACCCCGGAGACGCCCGCCGCGCGCTATCCCCGGCTGACCACCCTGGAGAACAGCAACAACTTCCGCGACAGCGACATCTGGACCGCCAACGGGCGCTACCTCAAGCTGCGCGAAGTGCAGCTGTGGTACGACCTGCCGCAGGCCTGGCTCCGGACCCTGCACCTGCGTCAGACGCGCGTTTTCCTGCGGGGCGACAACCTCTTCTCCCTGGACGGCGTCCGGATTTTCGACCCTGAATACATCTCCCTCGGTTATCCGCGGGCCCGGACCTTCTCGGTCGGCGTAAACCTCCAATTCTGATGCGTATGAAAAGACTCAGCCTGATTTTGCTTGCCGCACTGGGGCTTGTCTCCTGTGCCGCCGACCTGGAAGTCAATGAGCGGGAATACCACTCCAAAGAATACATGTTTGCCGACTTCGGCAAGGTAAAAGACATCATGACAGATGTTTACGGCTATCTGTCGCCCGGCTTCACCGCCGTGGGCGGCACGATGACCGAATGCGCCACCGACGATGCCGTCTATGCCAACACCCCCAACACCATCAAGGGGTTCTACGACGGCAGCTGGTCCGCCAACAATGTCATGGACGACCAGTGGAGCCGCCTCTACAGCGGCATCCGCGCCGCCAACTACCTGATGGAAAACTGCCCGGAGGATTTCCCGGTCGCCAAGTACCTGGAAGAATATGAACGGGACAAGGCCCAGCTGGTCAATTTCCCCTGGGAAGCCAAGGCCCTGCGCGCCTGGTTCCATTTCGAGCTGCTGAAGCGCTACAACCGCATCGTCATCGCGGACCGTTCCTATACCACCGGGGAAGTGGCCGCGCTCGGACAGAAGGACTATGCCGAGGCGGCTGAATGGATCGCCGGCGAGCTGCAGGAAGCCGCCGCCCACCTGCCGGCCACCTATTCCGGGACCTATTACTCGGAAGTCGGCCGTGTCACACGCGGATTCGCCCTGGCCGCCCGCGCCCGAGTCCTGCTGTATGCCGCCAGCCCGCTGAACAACCCCGGCGGAGACCGGGAGCCGTGGGTGATGGCCGCAGCGGCCGCCAAGGACATGCTGGACCAGAACAAGGCCGACGGACAGTATCTTTTGGTCAATGATGCGGACAACATCGAGTCCCGGGGCGTCATTTTTGCAGTAAGGACCGGTGCGGACAACAGCTTTGAACGGGCGAATTTCCCGGTAGGCTTCGAAGGAGGCCATTCCGGCGTCTGCCCGTCCCTGAACCTGGCCGAGGCCTATGACAAGGCCGACGGCACGCCCTTCGATCCCGAGGCCGACGCGGACAAACTGCTGGACGGCGCGGCGCGCGACCCGCGCTTTGCCAAAACCCTGCTGTACAACGGGGCCGGCTTCAAGGGGGAGACCGTGGAGACTTTCCGCGGCGGACGCAACGGACTGCCGCAGACCGAGGCCTCACCGACCTCCTTCTACCTGCGGAAATACGTCCAGGAGCAGACCAGCCTGTCCACCGGAACGGTTTCCAGCTTCCCGCACATCTGGCCGGTGCTCCGCCTGTCCGAGGTGTACCTCAACTACGCGGAGGCGCTGTTCGAGGCGACGGGAGACCCCGCCTTCACCGGCGGCCTGTCCGGGACGACCTTCGACCTATCGCCGGTCGCGGCCGTGAACCTGGTGCGCGCCGCCTACGGGATGCCGGGGCTGGACGCCACCCTGGACGCGGACAGTTTCCGCGCCCGCCTGCACAACGAACGCCGGGTGGAACTGGCCTTCGAAGGGCATCGTTTCTGGGATTTGCGCCGCTGGAAGGAAGGACCTTCGACGACGCAGGTCTGGGGACTGGACATCACCCGGGCGGAAGACGGTACGCTGAACGTCGGCCGGACCCTGGTACAGAACCGGAATTGGGACGAGAAGATGTACTTCTACCCGATTTCCGAAGTGGAAATGCATAAAAACAAAACCTTACAGCAAAATACAGGATGGTAAAGATTCTCGTGCTTCTTTTGTCGGCCCTGCTGTCGGCGCGGATGGTGTTCGAACCCCTTCGGCCGGTACAGATGCCGACTGATGAAGTGGCGAGCCTCTATCAGGATACTGAAGGCTATATCTGGATTGTGACCTATTCCGGCCTGGTACGCTATGACGGGTACCAGGCCCAGTTATATACCCTGGGCGACGACGAGCCCCTCGAAAGCGTCATGCACCGGGTCATCGAAGACGGTGAGGCCCTGTATGTCGCCACTGAACACGGCCTGCTCCGGCTCGACCGCGCCGCGGGAGAGCTGGTCCGCCTGCACGACAGCGTCCTGGACGACGTCAACATCTCCACCATGACGACCGACAAGGACGGCCGCCTGTGGGTGGGCGGCGACCAGGGCATGTTCCTGAAAAACTCGGATGGCCGTTTCTCGCCCGTCCGCCTGGCCCCGGGACCGCGCGAAAAGGCGGTGACCGACATCGTGGACATGCTGGTGGACAGCCAGGGCGACCTGTGGTTCACCTCCTGGGGACGCGGCCTGTTCCGCTATGACATCGAGCAGTCCAAGCTCCATTCCTATACCGAGGGCGACCTGGGGCAGGCTTATGTGCTCCACCAGGACCGCCGGGGCGGACTGTGGGTCGGCACCTGGGGGAACGGCCTGCTGTATATCCCGGATATCGCCCATCCCGAAGCCTACCGGCGTTTCCGGCATGAAACGGCGCGGGCGGAGTCCATCCTGGACGACATCATTTACGATATCGACGAATCGCCGTCCGGGAGCATCTGGATCGGCAGCCGCAGCGGCCTAAGCATCCTGGAGAACCCCGAGGAAGACCGCTTCGCCAACCGGGTGCCCGAAACCGGCGTCGGCAAACTGCCGTTCAACGAGGTGAACGCCATCCTGTGTACCCGGGACGAAACCATGTGGCTGGGGATGCTCGGCGGCGGTGTCTGCAAGGTGAACAACCCGCAGGACGAAAGGCCGGAATTCCCCATGGAGCGGGTCCTGGCGGAGTGCAAGACCTCCTCCGTGCGGAGCCTCTGCCGGGCGGACAGCAGCCGTTACTGGCTGGGCATCGCGGGACACGGCATGATCCGCTACAGCCGGCCCGACGGGAACTTCGTCAATTACAGCAATTTACCGCAATTCAACGGGCTGCTCTACACCAGCACCGTGGACTGCATCATCCCCCGTGGCGAGGACCAGCTGTGCTTCGGCAGCTACGACAGCGGCATCTGGGTCTATGACAAGGAAAAGGACCTCGCCTGGGCCCTGAATTCCACCAACTGCCGGGAGATGACGGACGACTGCATCCGCGCCCTGCGGGAGGACAGTGCCGGCAATGTCTGGATCGGCACCCGGAAAGGGGTGTTCATCCTCCGGCCGGACGACAGCATCGTCTCCCTGCCCACCTTCCTGGGCAATCCCGACCTGGACAACCAGGCAAAGGTGGTGGACATCGCCGAAGATAAAGACGGAAATATCTGGCTGGCAACAGGTTACGACGGAATCATGCGCGTCTCCCCCGCCCGGGGCGACTGCCGCATCTTCGCCGACGACCTCGTGCGCACCAGCACGGCTATCCTCGCGGATTCGCACGGCGCGATCTGGGCGGGAACGCCCACGGGCGGCCTGTGCCGTTACGACGCCAGGAGGGACCGCTTCGTCCGCGAGGAAGGCCTGGTCTTCCTGGAGAACAAGGACATCACCAACCTGGCCGAAGACCCCCACGGACGCATCTGGACCACGACCTCCAACGCCGTCCTGTCCTTCCTCCCGGGCGCGGAAGAAGGCCTGCAGGTGGTCAGCTACCGCAGCCTCTCCGACCAGCAGGAACCGGCCTTCTTCAACCGGAACGTCTCCCTGTATCTGTCCGACATCGACGCCATGGCCTTCGGGACATCCCGGGGCGTGCGCACCTTCCCCTGCCGGCCGGAACCGGCGGACTCGGCGGGCCGGCGGCAGATCGCCGTCACCGGCATCCTGCCCGGACCGGACATGTATCAGGACCGGGACATCCGCTTCTCGATCTTCGATTTCCAGGACCCGTCCTCCGACATCTATTGCTACCGCCTGTACCGGCGCGGACGCACCCCCGGCAGCTGGAAAGTGACTGGCGGCGGCAACAACACGGCCCGGTTCACCGGGCTGCGGGCCGGAACGTATTGCTTCGAAGTCTATGGCTTCCAATCCGGCGAATCCGGCCATAGCCCCGTCAAGACCCTGGAACTCAAGATCAACGGCAACCCCTGGCTGTCCTGGTGGGCCATCCTCCTGTATATCCTGGCCGGCGGCGGCATCCTGTATGCGCTCTTCACGACGACGGCTTCCCGCTTCCGGATGCGGCGGCAGATGGAACTCGACAGCCTCAACCAGCAGAAGGCCGATGAAATCAACCAGGCCCGCCTGCAGTTCTTCACGAACGTCTCTCATGAGTTCCTGACCCCGTTGAGCATCATCCTGGCCTCCGTGGAGAGTCTGGAAGCCAAGACCCCGCACGAGAAGGGCATCATCGACATCATGTCCTCCAACGCCATCCGCCTCACCCGCATGGTCCAGCAGGTGCTGGATTTCCGCAAGGCGGAATCGGACAACCTCAAGCTCAAGGTCAGCGAGAACGACATCGCCCAGTTCATCGGCCACGAAGTGGAAGCCTTCATCCCGCTGGTCCGCAAGCACGGCCTGTCCGTGGCCTATTCCAGCGACCCGCAGCATTTCCGCGGCTGGTTCGACCCGGACAAG
>JAFUWX010000108.1 GCA_017471025.1 Bacteroidales bacterium | reverse complement strand
TGTCAACCATGCCATGGACGAGGTCTTCGCAGGAAGTGCCCGGCACCTGCTGGAGGCTCGTGAACACCCTTTCCTCCCCGAACAGGACCGCCTGGCTGTCGGTCGCCTCAGTCAGACCGTCCGTATAGAGGAACAGCGACGCACCCTTTTCCAGGACCATTTCCTGCATGGAGAAGGTCACATCGGGCTGTATGCCGACAGAGATGTTCGGCTCCACCGGGATGTATTCCGCCTTCCCTTTCCGCAGCAGGATCGGGGCATCGTGACCGGCGTTGCAATACTGCAGGCGGCCTGTCGCGAGGTCGAGCACGCCGACAAAGAGGGTCACGAACATCATCGAATCATTGCGGGTGGCCATCATGTTGTTCAGCTCGGCCACAATCAGGTCCGGACGGTCGATGGAGGCGGAGAGGGTGCGCAGCTGCGCACTGGTCACGGCCATCACGAGCGAGGCGGGAACGCCCTTGCCGGACACGTCGCCGATACAGAAGAACAGCCGCTCGTCCCGGATGTAGAAGTCATACAGGTCGCCGCCCACCGCCTTTGCTGCCCGCAGCATGCCGTACACATCGAGATCCGGCCGCAGCGCAGGGGCGGAATCGGAATTGGGCAGCATGGACATCTGGATGCTCTTGGCGATACCCAGTTCGCTGTCCAGCGAAGCCTGCCGCGCCGTGCTGTCTTTCAGTTTTTCGATATACTGGGACAGGGATTGCTGCATATTCGCAAAGGAATCGCGCAGCATACGGATTTCGTCCCGCTCGGTGATCCGAGGCAGACGCGTATCGAAATGGCCTTTCGCCACTTCGTCCGCGGACACGGCCAGGGCGCGCAGCGGATGGGTCGCCTTCCGGATGGAACTGCGGCAGACGAGAATCATCGCCAGCAGGCCGAATACGATGAACATGAGCATGATGGTGGCAATCGCCAGGCCGGGGATCATCGCCGTTTCGCGCGGGACGACGATGGCCATCGACCAACCTGCCCGGGACAGCGGCGCATAGAACACATAGGATTCCTGGCCGTTGAAGACAGCCGTACCGTTGCCCCGTTTCCCGGCCAGCATGTCCCGGCCGACGCGGACATAAGCCGTATCCAGCGGGGCCTGCGTCTTTTGGTCGAAATAGTTTTCCAGCAGCATCCGGGACGGGTCGGGATGGACGATATAATTGCCGTTGCGACCCAGGATGAAACTGAACGCCCGGCCCTCGTCATTGACGACCGCCGTGCCCTGGTTGATACGGGTATCGATATCCTTCATCTGACGGGTCAGCCATTCCAGGGATACATCGGCGCCGAAAACGCCGACGATCTTGCCTTTTTTGTCCAGGATCGGCATGGCATACGTGCACAGGGTCGCCTTGGCGCCTGCTTCGTCATAGTACGGATCCGACCAATAGCCCAGACCGGACTCCGTCGGTTTGCGGTACCATTCCTTCTGGAAATAATCATGCTGATCACCGCCGATCTGGCGGGTTTCTATGGCTCCGCCTTCCAGGCGGACCGCATAAGGCTCATACCATTGCCCTTTCGCGGGGAAGTATCCGGGCGCGAAGGCCACGCCGCAACCGATGATGTGCGGGTTGAGTCGCAGCTCTTTCTTCAAGGCCTCCACCACGTCTTCGGGGCGGGAAAGATTGAGCTGAATGGCATCGACATTGTTGACGGAAGACACTTCCACGGCCGTCAGCATCCTTTCCACCTTCTCGTTGGTCAGCTCAAGCATATCCTGATAATGGTCTTTGGCCATCACCGTCATGCCCACCACCGCGAACAGCAGGAGAAGGCCGAAAAGGACCGTCAGGGTCAGCAGCATGACCGCGACGACGCGACGCGTCAGCCTGCCGGAAAAGGAATGGTATTTCTGTTTCATAGTTTACCTTGTTCGCCCAAGTGACTGTCTTTGAATCCCAGGAAATACAGGATGCCGTCCAGGCCGAGGGTGTTGATGGACTGCCCGGCCTTCTTCACCACGCGCGGTTTGGCGTGGAAGGCGATGCCCAGACCGGCCTCGGAGAGCATCGGGAGGTCATTGGCGCCGTCGCCGACGGCGATCGTCTGGGCCAGGTTCACCCGTTCGGTCTGCGCGATAAGCTTCAGCAGGTCTGCTTTCCGGCGGCCGTCCACCACCTCGCCCACATACCGGCCGGTCAGTTTGCCGTTGTCGTCGATTTCCAGCTCGTTGGCATAGACATAATCGATGCCGTAACGCCGCTGGAGGTATTCTCCGAAATAGGTAAATCCGCCGCTGAGGATGGCAATCTTATAGCCGCAGGTCTTCAGCACGGACATCAGGCGGTCGGTGCCTTCGGTGATGGGCAGATGCTCGGCGATGTCCTTCATCACGCTGACATCCAATCCCTTAAGGAGCGCCACCCGGCGGGTGAAACTCTCCTTGAAGTCGATTTCGCCGCGCATGGCGCTGGCCGTGATGGCCCGCACCTGCTCCCCGACGCCGGCCCGCTCGGCCAGTTCGTCTATGCATTCGGTCTGGATCAGGGTCGAGTCCATATCGAAGCAAATCAGGCGGCGCATCCGGCGATACATATCGTCCTTCTGCAAGGAGAAATCCATCTCCGTTTCGGAGGCCAGCGCCATCAGCCTGGCCTGCATCGCCCCGCGGTCCACCGGCGTTCCCCGCACCGAAAATTCGATGCAGGCCCGCACGTTTTTCTCGGGATTCTTGATGCTCATCCGGCCCGTAAGCCGCTTGATATTATCGATATTCAGGCCTTGCTCGGCAATCACTTCCGTCGCTTTCTGGATCTGCAGGGCCGACAGGCTGCGGCCGATGACGGTCAGGATATAACGGTTCTTGCCCTGGCGGCCGGCCCAGTCTTCGTACTCGTCGTCGGGCACGGGCTCGAAGCCGATGTTCACGCCGAGTTCCGTCGCCTTGAACAGGAGTTCTTTCATCACCTGTCCGGAATAGGTCTCTTCAATGCGGATGAGAATACCCAGGGACAGGGTGCTGTGGATGTCGGCCTGGCCGATATCCAGGATCTGGGCGTCGTATCGGGCAAGGATCTGCATCACGGAAGCGGTCAGGCCTGTCCGGTCCTTCCCCGTAATGCGTATCAGTATCTGCTCTTTCATTTCTTTTCAATCTCTAATCCTACAAAGATAACAAATAACTCCGAAAATACAATCGAAAGGCCGCGGCAAGCACACCGATGGCCGAAGGAACGGGGCAAAAAGAAAGGGGGCAGCCAAAACCTTGGCCACCCCCGATATCGAATAAAAATCAGACTAGGCGATACGTGCCGCTGCGTCCTTGTAGTACTTCTGGTCCACGAAGACATCTTCCTTGTACGGGTTGATGTGACGCTTGCAGGAGACATAGATGATGTAACCCAGGGCAATGACGTTCACGATCAGGGCCAGGGCGCTGACCACGGTCATCGCGGTCGGGTTCGCAGCCACGAGGTCGGTACCCACCGTCTTACCCACGGCAGCGGCCTCTCCGCCGGCAACCTCATAGATCTTCTCAATCGTGGCGATGCCTTCGGGATACTGCACCGGCAGGGTCACCCAATTGAACTTGAAGAAGCCGTCCTTGAAGACTTCCTGGAAGAGCGGGAACACCTGTGCGAACATGCACCAGATAGCCAGCGTGTTGGCGCGGTTCTGGATCCAGCCGCCCTTGTTCCACAGCAGGGCTGCGATCGTCGGGGCGAGGAGCAGGGCGATACCGCAGAACCAGGAGTGGGTCGGGAGGCAGTTGTAGGTGTAGGCGAAGTTCCATACATCATACACCACGATATAGACCCAGGTCATATCCGGCCATACCATATCGGTCTTGTCCTTGGAGGAATACACGGACCACCAGGCGGTCATACAGAAGATATTGAGCAGACCGGCGACACCGTTCATGACATTGTGCCAACCACCATAGAGCCACACACCTTCGCTGGAGAGCCACCACTTGTTCCAGCCCATGACGGCGGACTCGAAGTCGGAGACCACGGCGATCAGGATGTTGATGGCCACGATGATGAACGGGAACGGTTTGAACCAGTGTTCTTTACCGATACCCCAGCCATACTTGATCATCATAAAGCCGATACAGCCGGTGAGCGCGGCATAGAGCTTGGCGTAGTGGAACCAGCCGTTCATGTACAGGTGGGTCTGGTTGTTCAACGCCCACTCCTGTCCCAGATGGGCACCGATGGCGATGGCGACAAAATAAATGGTAAGGGCCGCAGGAATGGCGAAGAACATGACGGCTCCGCCGAATTTGGTCTTGCGGGCAAACTCGTTAAGCAGGATCAGACCGATCAGCACGCCGATCATGGCCAACCACTGCGGAAGGGCATTTGCCCCATAAACATGGAATAACATATTGAATATAAGTTTTAAATGGTTTTAGTTTCGTGATGCAAAAATAAGAATAATCCACCTTTTCAGCAATAAAAACCGCAAAAAAGTAATTATTCTTATCTAAAAATCGACCAAAAAAGAATCTTACAGGGACAAGAGGATATCATTCAGCAAGCCTCCCGCCGTCTGACGCGTACCGGCGCCCGCACCCTGGATGAGCATGGGTGAGGGATAATCGCCCGTCGTGATCAGGATGGCGTTGTCCGTGCCGCGCAGGTTGAACAGCGGGCTGTCCGGCCCGACTTCCTGCAAGCCCACCGTCGCATGCCCCTCGGCATCGGTCGAAGCGACATAGCGCAGCTTCATGCCCTTGGCGGAAGCGGCGGCATAACGCTCGGCGATATCGGCCGGGATCGGCTCCAACGTGACCTGGGACTCCTCCAGCGGAATGCCGGCCTGCCGGCTGAGAATCAGGATCTTACGCAGCACGTCGCGCCCACTCAGATCCACGGACGGGTCAGGCTCCGTATAGCCTTTCAGCCGCGCCTGCTCCACGAGTTCGTCGAAGCCGGTCCCCTGGTAATTGTCCATCAGGTAATTGAGGGTACCTGACAGCACGGCTTCCATCCGCACCAGGGTATCCCCGCTCTGTACCACGCGGTCCAGGGTCACCAGGACCGGCAGGGCCGCACCCGCCGTAGTCTCGTAACGCAGCGTCACGCCGCAGGCCTGGGCCTCGCGCTGGAGGCTGCGGAACTGGGCATAGGTACCCGAGAAGGGAATCTTGTTGCAGGCCACCACGCTGTAGCCGCTATGGAAAAGGTCGGGATAGCGGAATCCGATTTCGGCATCCGCCGTACAATCGACGAAAATGGCGTTTTCCAGGGACAGGGCGCAGAGGGTGTCGGGATAGGACCCGCTCTGCCCGGCTTCCAGCAGTTCGCCGGCCCGGCTCAGGTCAATGCCTTCCGTGTCGATGACATAGCGGCGGCTGTTGGCCAAACCGCAGACCCTCAGTTGTTTACCTGAACGCTTGGCAATAGCCTCGGCATTGTCGCGGAGCATTTCCACCAGTGCCTTCCCCACCCGGCCGTAACCGGCGATGAACAGGGGGATGACCCGGGTGCTGAAACGGTCGAAAAATTCATGGTGGATGGCCCGCAGGGCTTCGGCCGCCCGCTGCGAAGGCACGATGACCGAGATATTCCGCTCGGAGGAGCCCTGCGCCGTGGCACGCACCGGAATGCTGTGGCGGCCCAGTGCGGCCAGCATCTGGCCGGTGGCGCCGCTGTGTCCCAGGATATCGTCCCCGATGACGCACACGATGGAGAAGCCCGTCTCCACTTTCAGCGGATTGAGCTTGCCCAGCGAGATTTCATAGGCGAAGCAGTCGTCCGCCGCCTTCCGGGCCCGCTCGGCGTCCTTTTCGGCCACCGCGATGCACATCGAATGTACAGAAGACGCCTGGGTGATCAGGATGATATTGATGCCGGCATCGCTCAGCGCCTCGAAAAGGCGGTAGGAGAAGCCCGGCACGCCGACCATCCCGCTTCCCTCCAGGGAAATCAGGGCGATCCCTTCGGAATGGGCCAGCCCCGTGACGCCTTCCCGCGCCCGGGGCGGATTCTTCTCCACCAGGGTGCCGGCCGCATCGGGATGGAAAGTATCTTTTACATAAATGGGAATGCCTTCCGCGACGACAGGCTGGATCGTCGGCGGGTAGATGACCTTCGCACCGAAGTGGGAAAGTTCCTGCGCCGCACGGTAGGAAATGTTGGCGATGGTCCGGGCGGTGGGCACGACCTTGGGGTTGGCCGTCATGATACCGGGGACATCGGTCCAGATTTCGACGCGACGGGCATGGATGCCGACGGCGAACAGCGATGCCGTATAGTCGGAACCGCCGCGACCCAGGGTGGTCGTGCGGCCGGCGCGGTCGGATGCGATGAAGCCGGGCACGATGAAGAGTTCCGCCTGCAGATGGGCTTCGACGGCGCTGGCCACCCCGGCGTAGGTCAGGGGCAGGTCCACGGTGCCGTCTTCGTTGGTCTTGACGATGGTCCGGCTGTCCAGCCAGCGGCAGGCCACCCCCAGCGAGAGGAATTTGTCGGCCAGGATCCGCGTGGAGAACAGTTCGCCGAAACTCTCTACGGCCTCCAGGCTCGCCGGGCTGAGTTCCCCGAGCAGATAGACCCCGTAGGTGATTCCTTCCAGCTCGGTAAACAACTGATCGACGGCATCTTGCGTTTTCTTCCTGTATCCCGGGAAGAAGAGGCCGTCGATGATCTTGTGGTGGCGCTCCCGCAGGGCGGCGAGGCTTTCCTTGTAGCTTTCATCCCGCGCGGCGGCCCGTTTTCCGATCTCGATCAGCTGGTCGGTGCATCCGCCGATAGCGGAGCTCACCAGGATGGTCCGGTCCTGTTCGAGGGCCTTCTTGACGATATCAATGACCTGAAGCATCGCTTCAGCGGTGGCGACGGAGGTGCCGCCGAATTTCAACACTTGCATAGCGTTCGTTTTACATCATGTAGCTCTTTCGCGGGGCTTTCCCGCAGCCTTCCCGGTATTCAGCGCCCGGGTGCGCTTATGCGATGATGGCGGCTATCCGCTGCGTTTCGACGAGAAAACCGTCATGACCGAAGTCCGAGGGAATCTCCCGGTAGTCCACCCGCGGGATGAAACAGGCCCATGCCCGTGCCTCTTCCGGCGGGAAAATGTTGTCCGTATCAATGGACACCACCGTCGTGCGGGCCTGGATCCGCGCCAGCGCCTTGTCGATGCCACCACGTCCCCGCCCCAGGTTATGACTGTCCATCATGTCGCACAGGGATTTGTAGCTATAGGCGTCAAAGCCGCGGCGCACCAGTTTTTCGCCCTGGTAGCGCTCGTAGGAGGCCGCCCGGCCGCAGAAGAGCTGGTCCGGGTCCGGTTCGGCCTGGGTCAGCCCATATCCCCGGAAGCAGCGATAACTGATCAGGGCCTGGGCCCGGGCACAACGCAGGCCGGCCTCTCCCCCATGGATGTCGCGCGCCTGCCGGAAGGTCGGATCGGCTTCCAGGGCCATCCGCTGCGCTTCCAGGGTCGCCGCCAGATAGGGCGAAATCCGGGGCGCGGTGGCCATCAGGAAGCATTGTTCGAAAACCTCCGGTTCGGTCACGGCCCATTCCATAGCCTGGTAGCCGCCGACAGAGCTGCCAATCAGCTTATCTATCCGGTTGATTCCCAAATGTTTCCGAACAATGATGCAGGTCTGGACGACGTCCCGGAAGGTCGTGCGCGGGAAATCCAGCAGCCAGGGCTTTCCGGTGGCCGGATTGATGCGGGCCGGTCCTGCCGAGCCGTAGGCCGACCCAAGGATATTGACGCAGACGACAAAATTGCGCTGCGTATCGATGGGCTTCCCGGGGCCGACCATTTGCGGCCACCAGTCTTCCGGGTCGCTGTTGGCCGTCAGGGCATGGCAGATCCAGACGACGGGCATTTCCCCGTCCCAAGCGGGATGGGAGGTATGGTAAACGAGGGGCGCGTCTTCCAGGGCGCCGCCTGCTTCCAGGGGGATATTGACTGTGAGCGTATGTTCAATCATCGGGCGGCATCGAGGGCGTCAGACAAATCCTGGATGATGTCCTGCGGGTCTTCCAGGCCGATGCTCAAACGGATCAGGTCCGGTGCGACGCCGGCCGCACGGAGCTGCTCGTCGCTGAGCTGGCGATGGGTATGGGAAGCGGGATGCAGCACACAGGTGTAGCAGTCCGCC
>JAFUWX010000107.1 GCA_017471025.1 Bacteroidales bacterium | reverse complement strand
CGCCCAACTGCAAGTACACCCTGGGCTCCGTGCTCAACCACGTGTGCCTGCACCAGACCGTCATCGGGCTGGAGGCCGAGAAGCAGATGGCCCTCGCCGGCGAATATCCGGACATCGTCATCGCCTGCTTCGGCGGCGGATCCAACTTCTCCGGCATCGCCTATCCGTTCATGCGCCACAACATCCAGGACGGCAAGAAGACCCGCTTCATCGCCGCCGAACCGTCCAGCTGCCCGAAACTCACCCGCGGAAAGTTCGAATATGACTTCGGCGACGAGGCCGGCATGACCCCGCTCCTGCCCATGTATACGCTGGGCCACACCTTCAAGCCTGCGACCATCCATGCCGGCGGACTCCGCTACCACGGGGCCGGTGTCATCATGTCCCAGCTCATGAAGGACGGCTTCATGGAGGCTGTCGACCTGGACCAGACCGAGACCTTCAAGGCCGGCATCCTCTTCGCCCAGACGGAGGGCATCATCCCCGCTCCGGAGTCCTGCCACGCCATCGCCGCCACCGTCCGGGAGGCCCTGAAGTGCAAGGAGACCGGCGAGCAGAAGACCATCCTTTTCAACCTGTCCGGCCACGGTTTCGTGGACATGGCAGCCTACGACCAATACATCTCCGGCGAGCTGCAGGACTACCATCTGAGTGACGAGGAACTCGCGAAGTACATCCAGAGTGCCGATGTGCTGAATCAGTAAGGCCCTGGCATGATTTGTGAAAAAACGGCGGAAACCGCAAGGTTTTTGCCGTTTTTTGCTATATTTGTACGATTGACTGTAAACAAAACACGATAAGACCATGTTACCGAAAGCGAAAGAAATTGTGGATGCCGCCGACCTCAAGATGCAGGATGCGGTGGATTTCCTGGAGGAAGACCTCAAGAATTACCGCGTAGGCAAGGCCACGCCGGCGATCTTCAACGGCGTGACGGTAGACTACTACGGGACGGCCACCCCGTTGACCCAGGTGGCGTCCGTGACGACCCCCGATGCGAAGACCATCGCCATCCAGCCCTGGGAGCGCAGCATGATCGGCAAGATCGAGAAGGCCATCCTGGATGCCAACGTGGGCCTGACCCCGTCCAACAACGGCGAAATCATCCGCTGCGTGGTGCCCGCCCTCACCGAGGAGCGCCGCCGCGAGCTGATCAAGAAGGCCAAGGCGCAGGGTGAGACCACGAAGGTGACGGTGCGCAACGCCCGCCGCGACGGCATCGACCTCCTGAAGAAGGCCCAGAAGAACGATGGCCTGTCCGAGGACGGTGAGAAGGAAGGCGAGGATGAGCTCCAGAAAGTGACCGACAAGCACATCAAGGCCGTCGATGCGATCATCGCCGCCAAGGAGAAAGAGATCCTGACCGTGTAGTTTCGGGTTTTTATTGCGGTCCGGTATTGGATTGTAAATTTTTTTATTTACCTTTGCCGAAACGAACTTGACGATGATGCGATTTTACGGTTTCGACTTTATCTATCTCTATTATCAGAACAGATAATAGCCGGACGCCGTATCATCCAGACAAAGGTTGAAGTATATTGTTGGGCTGTCCGGAAAAGGATAGCCCATTTTTTGCGCCGGACCATGAAAAAAGTTGCGATTTTGGGACGTCGGGGTAGTTTCCACGAGGAAGCCGCCCTGGCCTTCTATCAGGATATTCCGCTGGAGCTGAAGGGCTTTGACAGTTTTGAAAAGATGCTGGCAGCCTACGATTCGGCGGATGTCGACGCCGTCGTCATCGCCGTTGAGAATACGCTCTCCGGGGGGCTTGTCCGGAATCTGGAACTGATCCATTCCGGCGGTTACCAGGTCGTCGGCGAGGTGCATATCCCCATCCATCAGTACCTGATGGCGTTGCCCGGCGAGTCCCTGGAATCCATCCAGGAAGTCCGTTCCCATGAAATGGCCCTTTATCAGACCCGTGCGTTCCTCGAGAAGCATTTTCCCGGGATACCCCAGACCCAGACGTCCAGTACGGTCGCGGCCGTACAGGAAATCGCTTCGGGTCAGCTGAAAGGAGTGGCGGCCGTGGCCTCCCGGCTGGCCGCCAAGGAATACGGTCTGGAAATCCTGGCCCGGGAAATCGAGTCTTTCAAGGAAAACAGGACCCGCTTTTTCGTGCTGGACCGGTATTTCCGGCCGGAGAAGGCGGACAAGGCTTCCTGGTGCTTCACGCTGCCGCACAAGGCCGGTGCCCTGGCCCAGATCCTGACCATCCTGTCCTTCTATGAGATGAACCTGACCCGCATCCAGTCGCTGCCCATCCCGGGTTGTCCGTGGGAGTATTTCTTCTATGCCGACATCCGTTTCGAGGATACCGTCCGCTACCGGCAGGCGCTGTCGGCGGTACGGCCCCTCCTGGCCGACCTGGATATCATGGGTATCTACAAGGGAAGTTTTTGAGTTCAAGTATTTTTCCAAGCTATGAGTGAATCGAGAGTGTCCAAAAGAATGACCCGCCTGTCCCCCTCCATGACCTTCGCCATGAACGCGTTGAGCAATGAATTGAAGGCCAAGGGGATCGATGTCGTGAACATGAGTCTGGGGGAGCCCGACTTCAATACCCCGGAGCACGTGAAAGAAGCCGCCTGTGCCGCCCTGGACGCGGATTATACGCACTATACCCCCGTGCCCGGCAGCCTCTCCCTGAAGGAGGCGATCATCGGCAAACTGCAGCGGGAAAACGGCCTGACGTACGGACCGTCGGAAATCCTGGTGTCGAACGGCGCCAAGCATAGCCTGTGCAATGCGGTCATGGCCCTGGTCG
>JAFUWX010000106.1 GCA_017471025.1 Bacteroidales bacterium | reverse complement strand
CGGTCATCAATGCCGTGGAAGGCGATGACTTCTACAAACTCTCCCCGCGCGGTTTCGTCACGCTAACCCGGAACGGTGAAACGCTCTTCACGCCCGATCCGAAGGGCAACTGCCGTTACCAGTATCCCGGCGACCGGGTCTGGTGCGAGACGGTCCTCAAGTACATCCGCCTGATGGCCATCCAGCATTAAAGACTATTTTTTCAGCCCCGCGATCCTCCGGTAGGCTTCCTCCAGACGGGGAACGTCGGCGCAGAGGGAGGCGCGGATGTAGTCGGAGCCGCCTTCGCCGAAGACGACGCCGGGGGTCATGAAGACGCCGCAGCCGTAGAGCAGGGCGTCGCTCAGGCGCTCGCCCCGGGTTGCGCCGGGTCCTTCCGCAGCCAGGGCGCAGTCTTCGGGGATGTATCCCCAGATAAACAGCGAGCCGCCATCCTTGTCCCATTCGATGCCCAGCATGTCAAAGAGACGTCCGGCCGCCTCTTTGCGGCGGCGATACTCGGCATTGAGGGTTTCGTACCACTCCGGTCCCTGCGACAGGGCGGCGACGGCCGCCAGCTGCATCGGACGGAACTGGCCCGAATCCATCTGGCTCTTGACCTTGAGGATTTCGGCCACATATTCGGCGGCGCCGGCCACCATGCCGATCCGCCAGCCCGACATATTGTGCGCCTTGCTCAGGGAATTGAGCTCCAGGCAGCACTCCCGGGCGCCTTCCGCCGCCAGGATGGACAGCGGCCGGTCGGACAGGATGAAACTGTACGGGTTATCGTTGACAATCAGGATTCTCTTCTCGAGGGCGAAGTCCACCAGCTCCTGATAGAGCTCCGGCGTCGCCTGGGCGCCCGTAGGCATATTGGGATAATTGACCCACATCATCTTCACCCCGGTGAGGTCCATCTTCCGCAGGGCGGCCAGGTCGGGACGCCAGCCGTTTTCCCGCGTCAGCGGGTAGGTGACCATTTTGGCCTCGGCCAGCATGGCGGAAGAGTTGTAGGTCGGGTAGCCCGGATCGGGCACGAGCACCTTGTCACCCTTGTTCAGATAGGCCAGGGAAATCAGCAGGATGCCCTCCTTGGAGCCCACCAGCGGCTGGATTTCGTTCACGGGATTGAGTTCGACGCCATAATAACGCTTGTACCACCCCGCAAAAGCCTCGCGCAGTTCGGGAATGCCGGTATAGTTCTGGTATTTGTGGGCGTCTTTGCCGTAAACGGTGCGGGCGAGGGTGTCCAGGGCCGCCTGCGGGGGCATCTGGTCGGGGGCGCCGATACCGAGGTTGACGATGCCGCCTTCGCGGGTCTTGGCGAGCTGGGCGAGTTCACGGTTCTTTCTGGAGAAGTAGTATTCCCGCACGGAGGCGGTTCTGTGGGCAGGCTGGATGATCATAATTCTGCTTTATATTCTCCCAGGACCCTCAGGTCTTCGATCAAAGGCCGTACGGCCGAAAGGGCTTGGGTATAACGTTGATAATCTTCGAAGCGGAGGTCCGCATAGAAAAAATACTGCCAGCTGCGGCCCGGGATGGGCAGCGACTGGATCCGGGTCAGGTTCATCCCGTAGAACGACAGGATGGTAAGGATGTGCGAGAGCGATCCGGGGGTATGGGGCAGGGTGAAGCAAAGCGATGCCTTGTCGATGTGCTCCCCCGGGATTTCCAGGGCGTCGTCCAGGATGACGAAGCGTGTGAAATTCTGCTTGTAGGTCTCAATGCTCTCGCGGAGCACCTTGAGGCCGTAGAGCTGTGCCGCCAGCAGCGAAGCCACGGCGCCCACGCCTCGGAGCCCCTCCCGGGCCACCTGGGCCGCACTCTTGGCGGTATCCTCGCTTTCCACGACCGTAATCCAGGGAGCTTCGCGCTCAAAGAAATCCCGCGTCTGGTTGATGGCCATATAGTGCGTCCGGACCTCGCGGATGTCTTTCAGGTCCTGGCCGGGCAGGGCCGGCAGGTTCTGCTGAATGCGCAGATACACTTCCCCCTTGATACGGACGGGATGGCTGCGCAACAGTTCGAAATTGCGGACCAGACCGCCCGAAACGGTGTTTTCGACCGCCATGACGGCCGCATCGGCACGGCCCTCCGACATCGCCTTGTACAGATCGTCGAAGGTGTCGCACGCAACGATCTCCAGCGCCGCGTCGCGACCATAGAACAAGCGGGCTGCTTCTTCGTGGAAGCAGCCCGGATATCCTTGTATGGCGATGCGCTTCATCAGAATCCCAGGGCGCTCACATACACATCCGATGCGGTGGCGCAGTGGGCTTCGATAAAGGCATTGATGCTGGTGCAGAGGAACAGGCCCACGATCAGCGTCGAAACGACGATACCGATGATGCGGAGCCGCTTGAGCCAGATCTTGTTGTTCCAGCCGATGGACTGGAACATGCTCCAGAAGCCGTGGTTCAGGTGCAGCCAGATGGCGACGAACCAGATGATATACAGGGCCAGGATCCACCACTGTCCGAAGGTCTGGAGCAGCAGGGCATAGGGATTCTCAGCCTCGGCGCCCATGAATTCGCGCAGCTGCATCTTGGCCCAGAAATGGCTCAGATGGAAGCAGAGGAAACCGAGGATGATGATGCCGAGGACCACCATGTTGCGGGCCGACCAGCTGTCGGCCTTAGCCTTGCTGGCCACTTCGTAACGCTTCACACCGCCGCGGGCCTTGATGTTCACCACCGTCAGGTAGATACCATAGCAGATGTGGATCAGGACGCCCAGGGCCAGGATGGGAACCATGATGT
>JAFUWX010000105.1 GCA_017471025.1 Bacteroidales bacterium | reverse complement strand
GTCAGCATGTTTCTGGGAAAAATCATCGCCGACAAAATGACACGGAAAGCGCTGAAGGAACAGACCGGCTTCGAAACCACGGAGGAGATCATGGCAGACGCCCAGGCCAAAGCGGAAAAGGCTAAGGCTGAGGCACTTGCGCAGACAGAAGCCTACCAGACGAAACAAGAATAACCCGGCCTTCTTCGCGTCTGTGCGCGTGCTGTAAGACATCCCCCTACAACCGAAACCTTGTTTAAGCCATCCTACCGATAGGCTTTTATCATGCTTATTTCCCCCTCATCCGGGAATTCCAAGAATTATTTATCGTCAATATCGGCGGCTCCATCGAGGGCTGGGATTCGTGACATGAACTCCGAATATGAACCCCGAAAGTTTTCATCTAACTTTCGGGGTTTATATTAAACGCTCACTCGTCCGCGACTTCTATCTCTTTGATTTCCACTTCGCGGCCGCGGAGGAGATAGGTGTTTTTGCTGCCGCAGCGGGGGCAGGTTTTCCCGTGCCGGACAGTGCCGTACTCTTCCCCGCAGTCCTCACAACGGGTGACTGCGGGGATGGTACAGACTTTCAGCTGGCAGCCTTTGAGCAAGGGCTCCTTGTCCGCCGCCCAGCGCCAGCAATCCGTCAGATACTCCGGCACGATGGTCGAGACTTCGCCGATGTTCATCACCACGCCGGAGACATGTCCGACGTGGTTCTCTTCGGCGACCTTCTTGACGTCGCGGATAATGTAGAAAACGATCCCGAGCTCGTGCATGCGCAGCTATTTCCGCTTGAACAGGATCTTGCCGGTACGCTTGATCATATACGGCAGGATGCCGCCGAACTTGTCCTCGGACGTCCGCATGATGCTGGCCTCCGGATGGACACGGTGCAGGTGGATGGCGTCGAAGCCGCACTTGGTCGTGCAGATACCGCAGCCGATGCACTTGTTCTCGTCCACAACGGAGGCGCCGCAACCCAGGCAGCGGGCGGTCTCTTTGCGGACCTGTTCCTCGGAAAGGGTGCCATGGTATTCGTCGAAACGGCTCTTGACCGGGACCACGCCGGGATCCTGACGGGAAGAATTGTCGTAGGATTCCACCTGGATGTCGCCCTTGTTCAGCTCGATGAAGTCGCGGCGGTTGCGGCCGATGGTCATGTGACCATGCTGGACGAAGCGGTGCAGGGATTCGGCAGCCTCCTTGCCGGCGGCGATGGCGTCGATGGCGAACTTCGGTCCGGTGAACACGTCACCGCCCACGAAGATGTCGGGCTCGGCCGTCTGGTAGGTGAGCTTGTCGGCCACGGGATAGACCCCGCGGAAGAATTCCACCTTCGTATCTTTGAGCAGGTCTTTCAGCACCACGGTCTGGCCGATGGCGAAGATGACGCAGTCCGCATCGAGGGTAATCAGCTCATTTTCATCATATTTCGGCGCGAAACGATGGTTCTCGTCGAATACGGACGTACACTTCTTGAAGACGATGCCGGTCACCTTGTCCTCGCCCAGGACCTCCTTCGGGCCCCAGCCGGGGTTCAGCACCACGCCGTCCTCGCGGGCTTCCGTACGCTCTTCCAGGGAAGCCGGCATGATGTCCTCCGTCTCCAGGGACAGCATCACCACCTCGGAGGCGCCGCTGCGCTTGGCGACGCGGGCAGCATCGATGGCGACATTGCCACCGCCGACGACCACCACCTTGCCGGACAGCTGCACCTTGCCGCAGTTGGCCTCATGGAGGAAGTCGATGGCCGTCGTCGTGCCGGGGAGCGTCTCGCCGGGGATACCGGGCAGACGGCCGCCCTGGCAGCCGATGGCGACATAGAAGGCCTTATAGCCCTGGTCGCGCAGCTGCTGGATGGTCACGTCCTTGCCGACCTCGACGCCGGTGCGGATTTCCACACCAATTTCTCGCATGATGTCAATCTCAGCCTTGATGACGTCCTTGCCGAGCTTGTAGGAAGGAATGCCGTAACGGAGCATGCCGCCCGGCTCCTCGTTCTTTTCGAAGACGGTGGGCTTATATCCCATGGTAGCCAGGTAGTTGGCGCAGCTCAGGCCGGCCGGGCCGGCGCCGATGATGGCAATCTTCTCCTCCCAACGCTCCAGGACATTGGAACAGATATTCACTTCGGGGATGAAGCGGGTCTCCGCATGCAGGTCGCGTTCGGCGATGAATTTCTTGACGGCGTCGATGGCAATCGGCTGGTCAATCGTGCCCCGGGTGCAGGCATCCTCGCAGCGGCGGTTGCAGATGCGGCCGCACACGGCCGGGAAGGGATTCTCGCGCTTGATCAGCTCCAGGGCCTCGGTATATTTGCCCTCGGCGGCCTTCTTCAGGTAGCCCTGAACGGCGATATGGGCCGGGCAGGCCGTCTTGCACGGGGAGGTACCGGTCGGATAGCAATTGATCCGGTTCTTGTCGCGATAATCCTCGGTCCACTTGTCTTCTCCCCACTTGGTGGCATCGGGCAGCTCCTGCTTGGGATACTGGACAGGGCCGTTCTTGGTGCAGAGCTTCTGGCCGAGCTTCACGGCGCCGGCCGGGCAATATTCCACGCAACGGCCGCAGGCGACGCAGCTCTTCGGATCCACTTCCGCGACATAGGCGCTGCGGGACATGTTCGGGGTATTGAACAGCTGGGACGTACGCAATGCATTGCAAATCTTGACGTTGCAGTTGCAGATGGCGAAAATCTTGCCCTCGCCGTCGATATTGGTAATCTGATGGACGAAACCATGATCCTCAGCCTTCTTGAGGATGGCCATGCACTCATCGTACGTAATATAGTGGCCACGACCGGTCTCCGCCAGGTATTCAGCCATATCGCCCACGCCGATGCACCAGTCATGGTAGTCATCCGCACAGCCTTCGTCCAGGCCCTTGCGTCCGATGCGGCAGGAGCAGATACCCACCGCCAGGTGTCCTTCATAACGCTTGAGCCAATAAGAAATATGCTCGATGTCAGCCGTCTCATTCTCCATGGAGATGGCCTTTTCCACCGGAATGACGTGCATGCCGATGCCGGAACCGCCCATCGGGACCATCGGGGTAATCTTCTCCAGGGGGAGGAAGGTCATGCGCTCGAAGAACATGCCCAATTCCGGGTGTTTCTTCATCAGTTCTTCGTTCATGTTGGTGTACTCAGCGCTGCCCGGCACGAACATCGGTACCCAATACACCCTGTCCTTGCGCTCATAGGTGGTCCCGGGAATAGGACCGTCCTTGGTGTACTTGTCGCCATAGTCGTATTCCATTACGCCCAGACGAGCCATCAGGTCCAGCAGGTCATCGAACCCGTTCTCCGTGGAAGCATAATGCTTCTGACGGTTCAGTTCGTGGAGCTGGGCATAGGTCCAATGCTTACGCACCTTGAACGGATTGCCCGGAAGCATGTCCAGCATGAGGTCCAGCGCCGCTTCACGAGTGATGGGATCCATCTCATCTTCAAAAATGCACGCCAGGCCCCAGTATTCGGGCGCCTCGGTCGTCATTTTGATTTTTCCGGGGATGCGGTCCGTGACGTGGCGGACCAGCTTAATCAGCTTGGGGTTCGGGTTTTTGTCGCCAAAATGCTTGGGGACAAATTTCTTTGACATTTCAGGCATAGTAGTATATCATCATTGTTTTTTCCAGTTACGAACCTCCTCCAGCAGCCACTGCGCAAAGGCTTCGACGCCCTCTCCCGTCTTGGCGCAGATGGGGAGCACGGTGGCTTTCGGGTTGCGGAGGCGGACATATTCCCGGCATTTTTCCAGGTCGAAATCGAAGTACGGCATCACGTCCGTCTTGTTGACCAGCACCAGGTCGCAGACCGAGAACATCAGGGGATATTTGAGCGGCTTGTCATGGCCCTCCGGCACGGACAGGATCATGGCATTGCGGCAGGCGCCCGTGTCGAATTCGGCGGGGCAGACCAGGTTGCCGACATTCTCCAGAATCACCAGATCGACGCCGTCCATATCGACATGGTCCAGGCCCTGGCGGGTCATCTCGGCATCCAGGTGGCACATGCCGCCGGTATGGAGCTGGATGGAAGGCACGCCGGTCGCTTCTTTGATCTTGATGGCATCGACATCGCTGTCAATGTCGGCTTCCATCACGGCGACGCGAAGTTTGTCCTTCAGCAGATTCAGGGTACGGATCAGGGTGGTGGTCTTGCCGCTGCCCGGCGAGGACATCAGATTCAGCAGATATACGCCCTTGCCTTTCAATTCTTTACGAAGGGCATCGGCATCCTGGTCGTTGTCGGCGAAAACACTTTTTTTGATTTCAATGACTTTGACGGGGTCCATGGTCTTAGTGTTAAAAAGTTGTGCAAGTTACGCATTATCCGGGATTTTGCCAAATATTTATCAGCCTGGGGAAGTTTTTCCTTCCGGACCGGGACATTTGGGGAATTTTTTCTTATATTTGTCAAAATACTAACACGATGAACAATACACCAACTCCCCATATCGGGGCAAAATATGGCGAAATCGCCGAGACCGTCATCATGGCGGGCGACCCGCTCCGCGCCAAATTCATGGCCGAGCGTTATCTGGAGAATCCGGTCCTGTTTAACCAAGTCCGTGGCATGCTGGGCTTTACGGGGACCTATAAAGGCCGCAGGGTCAGCGTGATGGGCCACGGGATCGGCATCCCGTCCATCGCCCTGTACACCTACGAGCTGTATAATTTCTACGGCGTGCAGACCATCATCCGCATCGGTTCGGCCGGTTCCTATGACAAGGAACTGCATCTGGGCGACCTGGTCCTTGCCCAGGGCGCCTGTACCGATTCGAATTTCGCCGCCCAGTATAACCTTCCGGGCACCTTCGCCCCGATTGCCGACTTCGGCCTCCTGCGCACGGCCGTCGAGACCTGCGAGCGCCTCGGCTACCGCTACAAGGTGGGCAATGTGCTGTCTTCCGACGTCTTCTATTCCGACCGGCCGCAGGTGGACAGCTGGATGAAAATGGGCGTGCTGGCCGTCGAAATGGAGGCGGCGGCATTGTATATGAACGCGGCACGCGCCGGGAAGCGGGCCATGGCGATGTTCACGGTCTCCGACCATCTCCTGACGGGCGAGGCGACCACGTCCGAGCAGCGCCAGAATACCTTCACGCACATGATGGACGTCGCCCTTTCCCTGATTTGAACCAACAACCATCTTTCTTAATATGAGCAAATTGCATGTTATCGACCACCCGATGATCCAGCACAAGCTGACCATCATGCGGGACAAAAACACGGGGTCCAAGGACTTCCGCGAACTGCTCCGGGAAATCTCCCTGCTGATGGGTTACGAAGTGACCCGCGACCTGCCGCTGCGGGATGTGGAGATTGAGACCCCCATCTGCAAGATGACCGCGAAAGAGATTACCGGCCGCAAGCTGGCCATCGTCCCGATCCTCCGTGCCGGTCTGGGCATGGTCGAGGGCCTTCGGACCCTGGTGCCGGTCGCCAAAGTCGGTCATATCGGTCTCTACCGCAACGAGCAGACCCACAAGCCGGTGGTCTATTATTGCAAACTTCCCGAGGACATCCAGCAGCGCCTGGTCATCGTCACCGACCCGATGCTCGCCACGGGAGGCAGCGCCTGCGATGCGCTCGCGATGCTGAAGGAGCGCGGCTGCAAGAATATCCGCCTGATGTGCCTGGTGTCCGTGCCGGAAGGCATTGCCAAGGTGCAGGCCGAGCACCCGGATGTGGATATCTATGTCGCCGCCGTGGACGACCACCTCAACGAAGACGCTTACATCGTTCCGGGCCTGGGCGACGCCGGCGACCGTATTTTTGGAACGAAATAGCCCCTGTCCCCTGTCTGAAATAACCCTCGTGGCCGACCATGACATGCCCCATCTGATCCGCCTCTATGAATCTATCGGCTTCCGAAAAGCCGACATCCGCCATATCTTCGGCGTAGCGTTCCAGCGGATGGTATATCTCGGTTGACTGCCGCCGGATAGCGGAATAATCGTTAAAAATAATTATCTTTGGGTTTGGTTATATTACCGACATGAAACGGCTCACTTGCAAAGTTCCGGGTATGACTACCCAAAGATTTGACAGACTCTATACATGAAGAAGGGTAGATCTGATACTCCTCTTACCTGAGCACGGAAGCCTTTGAGCTTGGAGTTGAGTGACTCCGCTGCGGCGTTG
>JAFUWX010000104.1 GCA_017471025.1 Bacteroidales bacterium | reverse complement strand
TCCGTCCTGGGCCAACTGGAACATGGGCGGCGCCTGGCTCAGTACCGACATCTGGGAACGCTATCTCTATACCCAGGACAGGACGGAACTCCGGCGGCTCTATCCGGTGCTGCAGGGGGGCGGCCCGTTTCTGTATGGACTGGCTGGTGGAAAAGACGGACCCCCTCACCGGCCAGACAGAATTGCTGACCTCGCCCTCCACTTCGCCCGAGAATCTCTACCGCATGCCCGACGGCTATGTCGGGACCACCCTGTATGGCGCCACCGCGGACCTCGCCCTGGTCCGGGAATGCCTCCAGGATGCCGTGGCGGCCGGCCGTGAACTCATCCGGACGGGCTGTCTGACGGGCGGGAAACGCATGGAGACCGAGGCGTTTATCCAGGAGGCCGAAGCGAAACTCTCCCGCCTGCGGGGCTATCGCATCGGCAGCCAGGGACAGCTGCAGGAGTGGTACCATGACTGGGAGGACCTGGACCCCAAGCACCGGCACCAGAGCCATCTGATCGGGCTGTATCCCGGCCATCAAATCACGCCGGACGGTACCCCGGAGCTGGCGAAGGCTGCGGCCAAAACCTTGGAAATCAAAGGGATGGAAACAACAGGCTGGAGTGCGGGCTGGCGGGTGAACCTGCTGGCGCGTCTGCGGGACGGCGAGGGCGCCTACCGGATGCTCCGCCGCCTGCTGCGCTATGTCAGCCCCGATGATTACGCCGGACCGGACGCCCGGAGGGGCGGCGGCACCTATCCCAACCTGCTGGATGCCCATTCGCCCTTCCAGATAGACGGCAATTTCGGCGGCTGCGCCGGCATCATGGAAATGCTCTTGCAAAGCGAGGCGGACGGCACGCTGCACCTGCTGCCCGCCCTGCCCAAGGCCTGGTCGGAAGGGGGTGTCAGCGGCCTGCGGACCCGGGGCGGCAAGACCGTCTCCCTGACCTGGAAACGGGGCCGGGTGACCGCCTGCCAGGTCGAGCCCCTGACGCCGGATTCCCATTACGAGGTCCCCATCCGAAAGGGGGAGCCCTATTGGAACGGCTATGCCAAGAAATTTACCTATGCCCCGGCCTTCGGCTTTTCCCCAGTGCCCGGCGCAGCGACTTATCGATATGAGATCCGCCGGGAAGGCGATATCCTGGCCTCCTTTACGGCGGATAGCCCGAGCAAAGACCTGGGCCGGGTCTGGAAGCAACTGGCTCCGGGCCCCTGCCGGCTGACCGTGACCGCCCTGGCCCCGTCCGGGGACAGCGTCGGCGTGGCCGGAACGCGGTCCTTCATCCGGGATTTCCCCTTCCGGGCCGATACGAAGGGGCCGGCGAAAAGCTACCGGCAAACGGCGCTGGATGCCATCCGCTATGTCCACAACATGCCTTCCACCCGGCATTGGCAGCAGGCCGAAACGCCGGATATGTCCTATCCCTTCAATGCCTATGTCTGCAAGATCATCGGCGCGACGGCGCGGATAGAATGCCTGGTCGCCCGGGAAATTCCCGAGCTCCGGGAAGAGGCCCTGCAGGCCGCCCTGGGCGCCGGAGGGTATCTGGCCCGGTGTGCCCAAGGCCCGGGAACGCCTCTGGAAGGATGGCCGCCCACCTATGGTATGCCGCCCGCAGACGAGGCGACCCATGTGGCCCGGGTATCCCAGGAAAATGCCGCCAAGATGATGGTCCTGGAAGCCTCCGTGGCCGGAGAAGCCTTCCTGGACCTGTTCGACGCCACCGCGGACTCCCTCTGGCTGGCCCGCTCGCTCGCCGTGGCGCGGACCTACGCCCGCCTGCAGGCCGAGGACGGCTCCTGGCCTGTCCGGGTCAATCTGGCCACAGGGGAGTCCATCAGCCATTTCCGCCTCTGGCCGGCCCATCTGCTCAAATACTTACGCCGCCTGGAAATGCAGTACGGCATCCGGGATTTCGCCGGCGTCCGGGACCGGGCGGAGGCCTATGTCAACACCGTCGCCCTGCCGCGCTTCGACCTTTCCGGCATGTTCGAGGACTCGATGTGGGATGACTTCCAGCCCTATTCCAACCTGACCAATTTTACAGCTTCTCCCTATGCCGCCTACCTGCTGACGAATCCTTCGCCTTCGCGGGCCGACGTTCGTAACGCCATGGACCTGATCCGCCTGAGCGAGGACCAGTTCGTCCATTGGGATGTCTTCGAAGGGGTCAATGCCATTCCGCCCTATGTCTGCGAACAATATTTCTTCGAAGAGCCTGTGGATGCGTCCATCGCGGATGTCTGCGACGGGTATCTGTCTCTGTATGAATACAATGGGGATAAACTTGCCTTGGCCAAGGCGGAGGCGCTGCTGAATGCGCTCACCCGTTTCCAGGAGCCTTCCGGCCGTATCCTGACCCTGATGAAAGATTATGGCGGCCGCGCGCCCGGGCCGGAAGACTTCTGGCTCAACAGCACCTGGTGGACCGCTACCCAGCTCCTTCGGCTGGACGGCATCCGGCAGGCGGAATAATTGCATTGAAGTGGAAAAAGCGCTAAATTTGTGTCTATTCTGAAGTAACATATCGAATATGAAAAAATTTTTTCTCTTGGCAGCCATCTGCCTGGCGGCGTTTTCCTGTGCCACGCCGGATGTGCGTACGGCCCGCGACCTTTCCCGCAGAATCCTGGGAGACAAGGCCTCGGCCGTCGTCTTTGAGCAGAGCAGCGACACCTGCGACGTTTTCGAACTCTTCTCCGAAGGGGGGAAAGTCCATATCAAGGGCAACAACGCCGGCTCCATGGCGACCGGCCTCAACTATTACCTTCAGCATTATTGCCTGACCAATGTCTCCTGGTATGACTACAACCCGGTAGAACTGCCGGAGGTCCTCCCCCTTGTGGAGGAAAAGGTGCGGGTGGAAGCCGCCGTGTCGGTACGTTTCTTCCTGAACTACTGCACCTTCGGCTATTCGATGCCGTGGTGGAACTGGAAACAATGGGAAAGATTTATCGACTGGATGGCCCTGAACGGGGTGAACGAGCCGCTGGCCATCACCGGCCAGGAGGCCGTCTGGCAGAAAGTCTGGCGCAAGATGGGGCTCTCCGACGAGCAGATCCGCGCCTTCTTCACCGGCCCGGCCCATCTGCCATGGCACCGCATGTGCAACATCGACCGCTGGCAGGGGCCCCTTCCGCAGGAATGGATTGACGCCCAGGCCGAACTCCAGAAGAAGATCCTCCGCCGCGAAAGGGCCTTCTCCATGCGTCCGGTCCTTCCGGCTTTCGCCGGCCATATCCCCGAAGAACTGGCCGAGGTGATGCCCGGCATCGATACCTTCCGGGTGAGCCGCTGGGGCAATTTCGCCGACCCATACCGCTGCACCTTCCTGAGCCCGGACGATTCCGCCTTCACCCGCATCCAGAAGGCCTTCCTCGAAGAGCAGACCCGCATGTACGGTACCTCCCATATCTACGGCGCAGACCCCTTCAACGAGGTCGAGGCCCCGATTTGGGACCCGGTGAGCCTCGCCCGGATCGGCAGCGGCATCTACCGCTCCATGGCCGAAGTGGACCCGCAGGCCGAATGGCTCCAGATGGGCTGGCTTTTCTACCATGACTCGAAGCATTGGACCCCCGAAAACATCGAGGCCTACCTGACGTCGGTCCCGAAGGGAAAAATGACCATCCTGGATTATTACTGCGACCTGGACCAGGTCTGGAAACGGACCAACAAGTTCTACGGACAGAATTATATCTGGTGCTTCCTGGGCAACTTCGGCGGCATGACCAGTATCGAAGGCGACTGGAAGGATACCTCCCGTGAAATCGCCCTGGCCCTCTCCGAAGGCGGGGAAGGCATGGTGGGTATCGGTTCGACGCTGGAAGGATTCGGGGTGAACGAGCCGATTTACGAATTCGTTCTCAGCAAGGCCTGGAATACAGGCATTTCCGACTACGATTATATCGACAATGTGGCGGACCGACACCTGGGCCGCCCCGACGAGAACTTCCGCCGCGCCTGGCATATCCTGTGCGACAATGTCAGCAAGAGCCACAGCATCAACGGCTCGTCGTCCCTGCTCACCGCCCATCCCAGCCTGGAAGGATGGTGGCACTGGACCACCCTTTTCGACCATCCCTACCAGGATGACAGTCTGGCCCTTGCCGCCGACTTCATGCGCAAGGCCCAGGGCAGCTCCAATTACTATGATTACGACCTGGTGAATGTCCGCCGGCAGTTGATTTCCAACCGGGCTCCGGCCGTTCGCGAGCGCTATGTACAGGCCCTGCGCCGGCGCGACCGCGACAGCGTCTTTGCCATCGCCAGCGAGTTCCTGGGACTATTCGACGAGATGGACCAGCTCCTGTCCACGCGCCGGGAGTTCTCCCTGGACGACTGGATTGCCGACGCCCGCAGCTGGGGCGATACGCCCGAGGAGAAAGCCTATTATGAAACGAATGCCCGTACGATTATCACGGTATGGGGTGATTCCTATCAGATTTCGGACTATGCCAACCGGGAATGGGCCGGTCTGATGAAAGACTTTTACAAGCCCCGCTGGGAGATGTTCTTCCAGGCGGGCGAGGATGCCCTGTGTACCGGCAGCGAGCTAGAGAACGTGACCGCTCCGGTGCTGGTGGAGATGCTGAAGGACCCTTCGAAGGTGCAGGGTTTCGCCCGCAGGGCCGACATGCTGATTTGGAAATTCCAGTTCGAATGGGCCGGTATCATCGATGACGACCCTTCGGCGAAATGGGAAAACCTTGCCCCTGTCCCGCAGATGGGATGGAACGCCTGGAATATTTTCCGGGACAAGATCAATGAGGAGCAGATCAAGGGCATCGCCGACGTGATGGTGGAAAGCGGCCTGGCCGACGCCGGGTACCGGTATGTCAACCTCGACGACGGCTGGCACGGGCAGCGGGATTCCCTCGGACGCATCCACGAAGACCTGGAGAAATTCCCTTCGGGCATGAAGGCGCTGGTGGATTATATCCATGGCAAGGGCCTGAAATTCGGCCTGTACAGCGATGCGGGCACCAAGACCTGCGCCGGCTATCCTGGCAGCAAAGGCTATGAATATCAGGACGCTGCGATGTATGCCTATTGGGGCGCCGACTACCTCAAATACGACTGGTGCAATACCCCCGGCCAGGATACCCGCGAGTCCTACGCCTTGATGCGGGATGCGCTGCGGGCCGCCGGAAGGCCCATCCTGCTGAGCGTCTGCGAGTGGGGCTCCACCCAGCCCTGGCGCTGGGCCGGCCGCATGGGCCAGTCCTGGAGAAGCACCGGGGACATCGGCCCGGTGTTCGGTCATGTGCCCTATGAATATGATGAGAACGGCATCCGCCAGTGGACCCCGCTCGGCGTCATGGACATCATCGACCGCAATGCGCCGCTGCGCGAATTCGCCGGACCGAACCATTGGAACGATGCGGATATGCTGGAAGTGGGCAACGGCATGAGCTTTATCGAAGACAGGGCCCATTTCTCGATGTGGTGCATGATGGCTTCGCCGCTGATGCTGGGCTGTGACCTGCGCAGCATGAGCGAGGAGACCCGGTCCATCATCCTCAACAAAGATGTCATCGCCATCGACCAGGACAAGCTCGGCGTGCAGGGGCTCCGCCTTCGCAAGGAAGGGGATGTGGAATACTGGCTCAAGCCGCTCGAAGGTGGGGACTGGGCCTTCTGCCTGCTCAACGGCGGGGATGCTGCGGCAGCCTTCGAACTGGACTGGAGCACGGTGGCCGTGAACGATACCTTCAGCGGCCGGGTGCTGGATCCCGCTGCCCGCCGTTATCAGGCTTATAACCTGTGGGACAAGAGTTTGGCTCCGGTGCCGGTCTCCGGCCGGATGCCCGTCAGCCTCGCCGCCCACGACGTACTGCTGTACAGACTGAAAACAAATAACTGATAGGAGAATCCGGAGATTTCAATCTCGATTCCATGGCCATTATTGATTTAAGGAATTTACCAAAAAGCACTGGCATCAACCAGTGCTTTTTCAGATGTAAAACAGGTATTTACCTGGGCGATTAACTTTCAGGGACGACCAATATTTCTTCTGTTTGGTAATCTTTCCAGATTAATTTGCTTTGGTCGGCGCAGGTGTCCTGAGACTTGCATAATTCGAACCATGAATTAACAAGCTCCTGAGTGCAATATATCGTGCATGTAGCGATGTCTTCTGCCAGGTGATCGACTATATGGTAAAGCCCTTTCCAGATGAAGTTCGGTCCGAGCCTGATTGTTCCTAGTTTTTTGCATCCGGCAAAGAATCCGCTTAACCCATAAGTGATGTCGTTCAGGTGAGATGTATCAAAGCCGGAGATATCAAGGCTGTTCAGTGAGGAACAATCTTCAAACATACCCCACATCAAACTCGCTTGTGACGTGTTCCATGCTGACAAATCGAGAGCAAGAAGACTGGAACAGCCTTGAAAGGCTCTGGTCATATTCTGGCAGACGCTTGTGTTGATTAGCTCAATTCCATGAATGGATTGAAGAGAAGTGCAATTGGCAAACATGTTCGAAATATCCAGAGCACGAGAGAAATCAAAACCGCTGATATCCAAGGCTGTCAGGGAAGAGCATCCCTCGAACATGCCTCCGAAACCTTGACAGAGCGAAGTTGTCAACGTGGTTACGTCGAGGCTTGTCAGTGCTGAACAACCGGAGAACATCCCGCCCATGTTCACCGCTTTGCTCGTGTCAAAGCTTTGGACATTGAGAGATGTCAGTGCAGAACAACCGGAGAACATCCCGGAAAAATCTGTTCCTGACGTCGTGATAAAATGCGAAACATCAAGGTTTGTTAGTCCTAAGCAATTTTGAAACATTCTGCTGAAATCAGTTACGGATGCTGTAGCAAAACCGGAAACATCCAATCCAGTTAGTTTGGAACAGGACTCAAACATCGAAGCTAAGTCTTCTGCGCATACGGGTTGCCATCCGTTAATATTAAGATCCTCAAGGTTACTGCACCCGAAGAACAATTGTCTAAAATCTTTCCCGCAGGAAACATCCCATGTGTGCAAGTCGAGGCTGGAAAGGGATGAGCACCCTGCAAAGATGCCATTAAAGCTTTCTGTTTGAGATACATCCCAATTAGAAACATCAACGGCGACAAGGCTGGAGCACCCGGCGAACATTCCTCCGATGACGTCTCCATTGTTGATAACCAAATTGTCCGGGAAATATAACTGGCTGCCGTTGCTGATGAAATATTTAAGTTTACTACATCCGAAGAACATTCCGCCAAAGTCTGTTCCGTTTCTGGTATCGAACTTACTAATATCAATGCTTTCAAGGTTGGAACATTCTGAGAACATCTCTCTGAAGCTAGATACACTTGCCGTATTGAAGTTTTCTCCAAATTTGATTTCGGATAGGGAAGAGCACCCGCTGAAGAGTCCATACATCCATTCCACATTATTTGTATTGAATCCACTCAAATCTATGGAAGTCAAAGATTTGCAACAACGGAACATGGCGGAAATCCAAGTGGCGCCGTCTGTCTTTAAGTCGCTGACATCAATGGATGTCAGGCGTTCACATCCATGGAATAGTTCAGCCATTTCGCCAATCCCGGCGGTATTCCAACCAGATAAATCTACCGATTCAAGGTATTCACAATACTTGAATATTTCGCTGATTGAATGGCTGTAAGAACAGTCGAATAACCCGTTGGCATCAAAAGATACCAGTCTTTTTAACCGATAGAACATTCGGCTTGCATTTTCATTGGCATAGAGCTTAAGCCCAGGTGTACGCAGTCTAAGCGTAGCAGTTTCTGGAATCCAATAAGCCCAGATTGGCTGAGGCGATGATGGCTCAGAAACATCTTTATATTGGTATTCCTGGGGAGCTGATGCCCCCTGTTCAAGTTCGATGTGTTCAATCAGATAATCATCTTGTTCAATATCGAAAAAAGCAATGCCACCGTTATGTGCCAAGGACTTAATATCTTTATTAAACTGTTCTCCGTTTTCAAGACGGATAACGTCTCCCCCAATCATGTCGGACATGGTCGGATTATATGCTTGCCCTGCTTCAAAGGGGTAGTTTTCCGGCACATTAAAAGATGTCTCGCACTCTGCGTTATCGCCGCTCATGTTGACAGTGACCGTATTCCCACTAAAATCACATGGCGGAATCATGACGAAAACGATGATATTCTGGTTCGCGGCAGTAGTAACTATATTGTTGAGGTTGATGATGAAATGATCGCTCCAGACAGATCCGGTTATCGTGGGACTGGCAGCAGCAATATCAACCGTACCCGAAATCGCAAATTGTTTGCCCGGGCAAGTCAGTTTCATATACTTGTACTCTCCGGCCTTAGGAACAGTCAAACTCAGACGTAATAGTGAAGATAGGTGTTTGAAATTAAATGCTATTTCCCCATCAGCTGGCGGAGTCCCTGCTGCTGCCATGAAATCGACGGCACCTAAATGGTCTGTATTATTATTTCCGCTTTGAATCTGATTCCCAAAATCGACGGGAATTGCATGCTGATCCAGGTCCATGTCGGGAATAAATGGGTAATACGCCATGTATTTATGTGCGCCCTTTACCGCCCATCCGCCGCCTGTGAATTTTGCATTTCGGGTATCCTGACCCTCTCCTCCGATAATAGGGAAGCGTACTTGTGTACCGACATCCGGACAGATTCCAACGATATCATTCTCCTTCCAACTAAATTTTCCTGCTCCGGAAAGGCTCGTTTTGGTCATTTGTAAGCCATGCCACACGAAATCATCTGCGCTGATGATTACGCGCTCAAATTCACCAGAATCAGGCGTCACGGTTTCCCCATAGGGAGATAGCTCATCTCCGAAATGAGACTCTTGGTTGTATTTATGACATGCAACTACAGCCATCATTACTGCCGCCGATATGAGCAGTTTTACGATTTTTTTCATATTCGAGTCATTATTAAGGTTAAAAAGTGTTCCATCCAAAATCATCTGCTTGTCCGCCAGTATTGTCATCGTCTCCAACAGACATTACTGCGGTCTCTATCAATACAGGAATCGTCTCGGATTCAGGTGCACGATAGTTTTCCTTGCCGTGGCTCATTTGAACTAAGATTAATTGGCCCGGCTCCTTCAGACCAGAAAACAATACAAAAGTGTGGAGCTAATTTCGTTTACCGATTAGAGGTTGTGGAAGAACCTTGCCTGAATAAACTACTGATACAACTCCACACTCGGCATTATATGAAGTACTCCCAAAGAACGAGAGTAGCAGCATATGCATGCACGAGCGTAAGTGTAATCCGTATCCATCAGGCGGGCTGAATAGCCCAGAAACTTCCACATTTCTAATCGAGGATAACGAAAATCACTTTCGCTAATATGTATGTGTGCCGGGCACACGTGACAAAGATAAGTATTTTTTCAAAAAATACAGAAACTAAGGTAAGATTTCTTATGAATTCTTTTTATCAGGCTCAACTCAGGAAGGAAAGAAGGAATTTATCGAAGTGTAGAGATTGTTTTAGGGTATAGGAGTCTTTCCAGCCTGTTGTCCAGCAGTTTCAGATAGGCTATTTTCATCGGCGCAGGAAGGAAGGATGCGTCAATCAATCGTTTCCACTCCGGGGCGGCGGAACAGATCCGGGCCACGATGGCTTCGGCCTGTGCTTCGGTCAACCCGCTCTCCTGCATGGCGGAAAGGAATGTAGGCAAGCCGAAGCCAGCCTTCTCTTCACCGGTGCGGAAGGACAGGGCCATTTCTTCTGAATCGAAGGGATCTACTAAAAGAACAGACAGCAGGTCATAGGCGGGGGCAAGGACATATTCGCCACGGCCGATATCCAGCAGCGAAAAGTTTTTGCAGTGCATGTCGGAGTTGCCGGTAATCCAGGAGAACAGCACGACTTCCCAGTAGCGCTGGACGTCCAGCATCGGGGCTGACGAATACTTCTTGACGATTTCAGCCAACTGCTGATAGGTGCAGTAGTATTTGTGCTCCGTGAGGCGATTGGAGAGCTGGCACATATCAAGCATAGAGATCTTTTCGCCTTTCCGTCCGCGGTCCATCCTTAGCGTAAGATATCCCAGTTCTCCATCTGCAAGCCGGATAAGCGTGTGCTTGGCGGTGCGGATATGGGCAGCTTCAGCCATTTTCATCGTAAGGTCTTCCACTTCCGGAAGACAGGGATACTTTCCGCTTTGCGGCTTAAATATATACTTCCCCCAGAGGCCCACAATGGTGAATTTTGCGGGCTCGTTTTTCCCGCCCCGGTCCACATCCAGCGACATCTTGGCCTGTACACCGGTCACCGAAGCGCTACTACGGATGATCTGCCGGGCAAGAGCGGACATGTTATCCCGGGTATATGGGAGGATAGGGACCTTTTCTGTACCGAAAAACGCCTTGGCGCAGCCAGGATGGAAATCTACCTGGCCTTCATCCAAGTCTTTATAGCAATATAAACACTTACTCATGGCTGTGGGGCATTACACTGATATTGCCGATGCAGTCCTTGCAGCAGGCTATGAGAAGGGACATTCTGTCCCGGGGGTCAATTTTCCAGGAGGAAGACGCGATGTCCAGCAGCCATCCTTCCGGAATCAAACCGTCAAAAACAGGGAACATCATTTCCTTTTCGTAGGGAACGTATGTGAGCGGCATAGTGGGTGAAAGGGCGACTGCATCGGTTCGTTTCAAGTATTCAGGATCGTAAACAAAGTGATAGCCTTCCTCATTTTCCGTAAGGAGCCCGCAGTAAATGCCGTTTATGTAGATGTCCGCCTGTTTCATAACCCTTCATTGAGTACCGGTCCGAGATGTTCGCCAAAGAGGGCGAGCACGTCGTTCACTTTGTCCATCCGGAGGCTTCTCTTGCCCTGTTCCATGTCTCGGATAAACCGGAGACCTACGCCAGAGCGCATCGCCAGTTCAACTTGCGTGAGCCCGTATTTTTTTCGCTTTTGCTTGATATGTAACGCTAATGACATATTAAATTATACCTATTCGGGTACAAATTTAGTATTTTAATTGAAAAATATACCATAAAAGGTATAAAAAATGCAAGCTAACCGGATAATATACCCAATCGGGTATATTATCCGGGTCTATCGCCGGGAAAAACTTTACTTGAGCCGGAGGAAGCGGACGCCGTGGGTGGGGATGATGCAGGTCGTGTCGTGGAGGTCTTCCTGGCGCCAGAGGTCCCGGATGGGGCCTTCTGCACGGATGCCGGCCTGCTCCAGCATGGCCTTGATGTCCGCCCGGCGGTCTTCTCCCGACAGATTGAAGATGCCGGCGGCCGTACTGCCGTCCGCGAGGGGCCGCGCCCAGACCTGGAAGGTGCCGTCATCCAGCACGCAGCGGGCCTGACGGCCCAGCAGGTCCTGCCCGACGGCGTTCACCTCATGGTTGCAGAGCAGACCGAGCGTAAAGCTGTCGATCTGCGCCACGTCACAGCCTATCAACATATTGGCAGCCAAGAGGTTCCAGAGAGAGATATGGGTATATTGCTCATCCGGCGTAAGGCGTGAATCCCGCAGGGACGAGCTCCAGCCGACCTTACCGACGATCAGCATGTCCGGGTCGTTCCAGTGCCCCGGACCGGCATAAGGGTAGAGGTCTTTCTGCCTGCCGAAACCGATCTCATACAGCGAAGCCCAACTGTCGGTGATATCCGGCGTCGTGCGCCAGGAATGGGCGCCGACCGACGCACCCCATTTCCAGACGTCCGCCATGCCGTACTGGCAAAGGGAATAGAAGATGTCGCGGGGCTGGGCCCGCAGATGCGTCTGCATGACGCGGTAGGGGAGGATATACCCCTCCAGGCTATAGTCGCCGAGCCGGTTGAATTCATCCTGATAGACGCACCAGTCATATTTCAGGTAGTCGATGCCCCAGGCGTTGTAGGTCTGCGCATCGGCTTGTTCGTGTCCCAGCGAGCCGGTATAAAGGCCGCAGGTCAGCGACCCGGGCGAGGAATAGATGCCGAATTTCAGGCCGTTGGCGTGCAGCCAGTCGCCCAGACCCTTCATGTCCGGGAACTTGTCGTTCGGGACGATGGTCCCGTCGTCCGAGCGCTGCGGCGCCTGCCAGGCATCGTCGATATTGATATAGGCATATCCATAATCGGCCAGGCCCGAAGAAAGGATCGCCCGCGCGGAGGAGATGACCTTCTCCTGGGAGACGCTCGTGCCCCAGCAATTCCAGGAATTCCATCCCATGGGCGGGGTCAGGGCCATGGCGTCCGGTCCGATAACCAGTGTAAACGATTGGCTTACAGAACCTTCGCTATTTGTGGCCTGGAGGGTTATGGCATGCCGGCCTTCCCGGGTGGTCGCGCCTTGCAGGATGCCGTTCTCCGCATCCAGCGTGATACCCTCCGGGAGGCCTTCGGCGGTGAAATGCATGGGCATGGTCCCGGAGAAGGGGAGTCTGAAAATGACCGGCGAACCCGGGCGGGCGCCATAGGCCAGCGGTCCGTTGTACCGCGGCGAGGCGGGCGCCTCTGGCGTCAAAATATATTTCGGTACATAGCGTCTCGTCGCGGAAATGCCTTTGCCGGTGTCGGTGAAGGTGATGCGGAGGATCGTCTGGCGGTGGAGGTCCAGGGGGAAGGAAATTTGCGCCGGGCTGCCTTTCTTCAGCCGGACTTTCCGGGACATGACCGCTGATATGGACGACGTCGCGGCGTCGGTGACTTCCAGGCGGACCATGCCCTTGACGGAGGTCATGGGGGAGAAGTTGATATCGACCGATTGCTCCCTTTCCCGGATGGTCATGCCGAGCAAATCTTCCAGCCCGGCCATCGAAACCCTGACGGCATCCCCATGGATGCCGCCTGCATCCGCTCCGTTGTAAACCCGTATGGCAATGAGGTTTTCCTCGCCCCAGCGGACGAGGTCGGCGGGCACCAGATAGCGCCGCGGCCAGTTCCAGGCCGACAGGAATCCGGTCTGGTCCTCGGGCATGGAGCCCGTCTTTCCGACCAGGGTCCCGTTGAGGAAGGTCTCCTCGCTGTCGTCCACGCCGCCCAGCATGCTGATGATGATGGCGTCCCGGTAAGGGGCGCTGCGCCGCATGGATTCCGGGAAGACGGCCTTGAGCCGGTACCAGCCGTAGTCATATTCGCCGCCCACGCCCTGCGGGGTCCAGTGGCGGGTCGTACTGACGGTAAGCCAGTCACTTTCATCGACGCCGGGGCCTTTCCATGCGGGGTCGTCGCCTTTGTGGAGAAGCCCTTCTTCGAGGACGATGTCCTGGGCCTGCAAGGCTGCCGGAAGGAACGCCGACAGCAAAAGGATGAAAATGCTCTTTCTCATGCTTAATGGTTTTACGCAGTGCGAATATATAAATTTTAAAAAATAATGTATGAAAATTAAGTAATGTGTAAAAAATAAGTTGCATCAGTTGGCTGGTTTGATGAGGTAGTTCCATTTACCGAGTTCAGGAGCGAAGACCACCTGCCTTGCAAGCCTCTTCTGGTACGATTCTT